>JAICPV010000097.1 GCA_025929655.1 Pyrinomonadaceae bacterium | reverse complement strand
CGCCGGTGAATTGCTTCTTCAACTTCTGCCAAACCTCGAAATACTCATGCTGCAATTGCGATGTCTCCATCGCGAACTTCGTCGGGCGAATGATGTAGCGCGATTCGAACATGAAGGCCATAGTGCCTGAGAGTTTCTGCGGTTTCAGGTCCGCGTTCGACGCCTTTTCGAAAGCGTCGAGATCGGGGCCGTGGGCGGACATTTGGTTGTGCAGCGATCCCCCGCCGGGGACGAAGCCTTCTTCCTTCGCGTCGTACTGACCGTAGACGAGGCCCATGTATTCGCTCATCACATTGCGGTGGTACCACGGCGGGCGGAATGTGTTTTCGGCGACGAGCCAGCGGTCGGGGAAGATGACGAAATCGCAGTTAGCGGTGCCATGCAGATCGCTCGGTGAGGTCAACACCGTGAAGATCGACGGGTCCGGATGATCGAACGAGATCGAGCCGATCGTGTTGAAGCGCCGCAAATCATATTTATAGGGCGCGTAGTTGCCGTGCCACGCGACGACGTCGAGCGGCGAATGGTCCGTCTCGCACGCCCAAAGGTTCCCGCCGAATTTCGCGACGATCTGGTGCGGCCCGTCCTTGTCCTCGTACCACGCCACCGGCGTTTCGAAATCCCGCGGATTAGCTAAACCATTCGCTCCGATCGGCCCGAGGTCGGGAAGGCGAAACTGCTGGCCGTAGTTCTCGCAAATGTACCCGCGCGCCGATTTTAGATTTTGGATTTCAGATTTTGGATTTTCGAATTCAGGGATTTCTACTTTGAACTTAAGGCCTCTTGGTAAGCAGCAAACCTCGCCAGGCGAGACCTCGATCACCCCGAGCTCAGTGAAGATCGTTAAACCGCCCATTTCGGGCACGAACAGCATCTCGCCATCTGCGTTGTAAAAATACCGGTCGCCCATGCCTTGGTTAAAGGCATAGATATGAATGCCGATTCCGACCTGCGAAAAGCTGTCACCGTTGCCTGCGATCGTCGTGATCCCGTCGACAAAGTCCGTAGATTCTGTCGGAATTGGCAGCGGATCCCACCGGAGCTGATTCGGCGTTGTCGGAACCTGGTCAAACGGAGACGACCTGAAAAGCTTCCCGTCGTATGGGTGGAACGGCTTATGCAAAACGCTCGGTCGAATGCGGTACGTCCACGTTCGTTTGTTATGTACACGCGGAACCGTAAAAGCCGTACCTGAAAATTGCTCTGCGTAGAGCCCGAGCGGCACTTTTTGCGGCGAATTGCGCCCGATCGGCAACGCTCCTTCGACCGCCTCGGTGGCGAATTCGTTCCCGAAACCAGTTTGATATTTACGTTCCATATCTTTGTCGGCAGCAAGACCGAGTCACTTCGAAAAATTGCTTAAAATGGTCAGCAGTTTTTGAAAGATTAACACAGGTAGCTCTCCCGTTTCACCGGAGGTCTTTTGCCGCAAAATGCAATGCTTTCGACCACGCGCTGCTGAAAGAAGCGGATGACGAAGAGTGAACGCGAGCTACCTTAAGGGAGGACAATGATGCTGAATTTAACGAGGACAGGCTTGACCGCGATCCTCTTTTTTGTCACCTGCACTGCGGGCCAGGATATCGACAAACTGCCGCCGTCGATTCGCACGAGCGGGGAGGCGATCGTAACGGCGTCACCAGACCGTGCCCTGATCGATATCGGCGTGACGACACAGGCAAACACTTCGCAGGCGGCGGCCGCGGAAAATGCGAAAAAGCTGGAAACAACCCTAGCACGACTCCGACAATTACTCGGCGCAAATGCGGATATCAAAACCACTAGTTACACGCTGTCGCCAAACTATCGGTATCCGAGAGAAGGCGGAGAGCCCTCGATCACGGGCTACACGGCAACTAATATCGTGCGGGTGACGATCGACGATCTTGACCAGGTCGGCAAGGCGATCGACGCCGCGACGCAGGCGGGCGCGAACCGGATTCAGACCCTTCGATTTACACTAAAGGACGAGAGAAGCGTTCAAGCGCAGGCGCTTCGCGAAGCCGCGGCAAACGCGAGGCGAAAAGCCGACGCCCTCGCTGCCGCATTGAGCCTGACAATTGTCCGCGTGCTGTCCGTCGTCGAAAGCAGCCCGACCGTTTTTCCGGTGCACGACGTGGCCTTTGCGCGCGCCGAAGCCGCGCAAACTCCGATTCTGCCGGGCAATATCGAAGTCCGCGCGACCGTCACGCTAGCCGTTGAAGTGAGATAAAGATGCGCTTACGTCCGTGGGTCGCGAACTCGTTCCCAAAAGCTGTTTGGTATTTTAGTTCCATTTAAAGGCGGGGAACACTTACCGGAGTTTAAATTAGATGTGTCCCGTTCTTTTGACCTTACTCAAGCGCGTTCTCATCCGATTGCGAACTTTGTCTGTTATTGCCCGCGAAGAGGATTTCCGTTCCCATGACTTCAAGCGTCTCTATTAGCTCAAGGTCGGACTTTTGAATGCTTTCCCGATGCTCCACGAAAATATCCAAAATTCGCGCAAGTCCCTCGCAGATAGCTAGGGTTGCCAAGCCTGCGCCAAAAAGGGCGACGGAGTAACCGTATCCTTGGGATCCTACGCTTTGATAGAATGCTTCTGCTCCCGAACTGCCGCCGACAGAACGCAGGCCACGCATTTGGCAGGAACCAAACGCCGTAATAGCGCCTACAATGAAGAAAAAAGTACTCGCAAACTGCCAACTACAGCGATTCGGTCCCCGGCATTTTTAATCATAGGTCTTAAACAGTGTTATAGATTTCCGCGCCGTCTTTGCTATTTCCCGACCTCGATCTCGGACTTGCGAGCTACTCGGACGAGAAGTCGGAGAGCCTCGTTCACGGAGTCTGAAGTCGGAAAGAGCGGGGCCACATCCGGCGCAAGATCAACAGTGTGCTTACCTTTCCGTTCGCGTCCCGGGCCGCGGGCGACGACAGTCAATTTACTGAGATCGTATTCGGGCCGGAGCCAGTCATCCATTTCAGATATCTTCTTCTTCATACTTTTTTCGTTCGCGTCGCGTGGCTTTTCTTGCACTGATTATTCGCGTGGTCGCGGGTTACGATTATGCCATTGCCAGTAAAGCGGTTTCGGCGGCTTTCGGCAATTCCACGGGAACGAAATAACTTGCGGAAAAAAGATAATCTTCGCCTGATTCGTCAATGATCCGAATTAGCTTTCGACTCTCTGCTTTTTCGTCTTCCAAAACGCGATAAACTTTCCATAACTGAAGCGAAGCCGGATAGTCTTCGTTTTTTACACAGATTGCGAACTTAGTTTTAGGTTCCATTTCTTTTAATCAAATATATCTTTGATCTTCATTTCTTTTTTGCCGATGCCATGAGCTTCGTACCAATGAAGTTCGGCATTACATTCTTCGCCGCTGTCCAGAAAGCGAATTCGCGCAAAACCTTTCAGCTTTCGCCAACGTCCGCTGCCGTAGGTATTCCGCAACCATTCGAGATCGCGGATCTTACTGCCGACAGCAATTATCTCGACATCGGCGATCTCGCTGATGATTTCAAATAAGCTCACGCTTTAACAATTATACGATCAATTACAAGATTCACCGGGAAATCCCGCGCCCTGAATCTTAAAGATTCCCTCGCCGCCGCTGTTCTTCTTCGATCGATACGAACAGCGCTTTAAAGTTGCCTTTTCCGAAGCCCTTGCAACCCTTGCGTTGGAGGATTTCGTAGAAGACTGTCGGGCGGTCTTCGACGGGTTTCGTGAATATCTGGAGAAGATAGCCTTCTTCGTCGCGGTCCACCAGGATTCCGAGTTTTTTTAGGGTCTCTATGTCTTCGTCGATCTCACCGACGCGGGCGGGCATTTCTTCGTAGTAGGTGGCGGGGACGGTGAGGAATTCGACGCCGTTTTCCATCAGTTTCGCTACCGTGCTGCGAATATCGCGGCAGAGGAGCGCGATGTGCTGGGCACCGGCGGAGCGGTAGAAATCGATGTATTCCTGGATCTGCGATCTGCCCTTTTTGCTTTCGGCGGGCTCGTTGATGGGGAATTTGATATTGTGACCGCCATCGCTCATCACGATCGACATCAGGGCGGAATACTCGGTCGAGATGTCCTTATCATCGAACGTGATGTAGCGGTGAAATCCCATCACGTCACGGTAAAAATCGCACCAGTAATTCATCTTGCCGAGTTCCACATTGCCGACGATGTGGTCGACGATCATGATGCCGACCGGCTCGCCCTCGACCTTTTGTTCGACGAAGCCGGGGAGGAAGACGCCGGTGTATTTCGATTTTGGATTTCGGATTTCGGATTTCGGATTTCCGTTTGTTGAGGAGCCGTTACCGGCGCCCTCCGTCACGGTCGGGCTACCGACACTGCCGGCACGCTTTCCGTTGTCATATGAGATGAACGAATGGATCGTGTCACCGTAGGTCTGGATCGCGGCATGGCGGACCGTGCCGTGTTCGTCGGTCAGATCCCACGGCTCAATGACGGCCGACGCGCCGCGTTTTACCGCTTCTTCGAACGCATATTCGGCATCCTCCACCTGAAATGCGATGTCGCGCACGCCGTCGCCATGCTGCCTTATATGCTCCGCGGCCGGATGGTCCGGATGAAGTGGCGTCGTCAGAACGAAGTTGACGTTGTTCTGCTTCATCAGGTAACTCGTCGTATCCCGGTTGCCGGTTTCGAGACCCGAATACGCCGCGCGCGAAAACCCGAACGCCTTCCGGTAATAAAATTCCGCCTGCTTTGCGTTCCCGACGTAAAACTCTACGTGATGGATCTTCTTCAACCCCAGCGGATTCTGCACCGGCGTAACTGTATCAACTGCCTTGTTCGTTTCTGTGATCATTTGGCTACCTAATACTTTTTATAAACTCATCTAAATCTATATCTGAATCTCGCAAAGCGCCTTTCAACGTAAATCGGTCGAGCTCGTCGTGAAAAGGAAAGACGATCATTCGACCGTCTTCATGCCGCATTTTAACGTGGCTGCCTTTACGATGTACTTCAGCGAATCCTAGCCGTTCAAGCGTCTTGATCACCTGTCGACCAGACAAAAGAGGCAATTTCATATTGCCAATTCAACGATCTCGCGCCCGTTTACGGGCGCCTGCCCGATCTCATCGGGTTCAAGGTACAACTCGATCGCCTCACGGATATTTGCCAGTGCTTCGTCGCGTGTTTTGCCTTGTGACCAGCATCCCTTCAGCGATGGAACTCTCGCGACAAAATATCCGTCTTCACCTGGCTCAATAACAACCTTTAAATTCATCTTTCTAGAATACTACTTCGAGCCAAACGATTCGATGTATTTTCTGGTAACTTCCTTCAACTCCGCATACGACGTAATGACGTACAGAACCGGCTGCATGTCGCTGTACGTGTAGTCGTGATTTATCACTTGTTCCAGATCGAAGGGCCGTCGTTCGACCTCGTCGGAAAACGCGTGTTCGAGCTCACCGTAACTTGATAGTAAACCGGCCCCGTACGCTTTGATCTCGCCTTCGTGTTCGACCAGTCCGAATTCGACCGTAAACCAATATAGTCGCCCCAGCTCCTCCAGCTGTTTGTCGTTAGCAATACGCGCACCGTGGCCCACGAACTGGGAATAATCGGCAAAGGCGGGGTTGGTAAACATCGGGATGTGCCCGATCGATTCATGGACGATGTCGGGCTCGGGCGTGTAATCCGGCCGCGAGTGATGGCGGATGTACTGCGTCGAAAGCATTACGCGCCAGGAGAGCCAACTTAAGAAAGCCCGTGTAGCAACCAGCCCCTCGATCGGCGCCAGCCGAAATCCGGTTAGCTCCTTCAGCCGGCGATTCATTTCCGAAAGCTGCGGGATGCGTTCGGTTGTTATGCCGAGATCTTTTTTCGCCTTCAAATAAAAAGGCGACGCGTATTTCTGATGAAGTTCCTCGAGCCGCGTCGCGACGTGACGCCAAATGCCCTGCTCTTCCTCCGTGTAATCGACGTCCGTGATCACGCCTGTTTCGCGAAACTTCTTTGAAAGGCTCGCGATGTGATCGCGGCGCTTCCGATATTCCTCGTCGCTCGCGCCGGGATGGTCGAGGTGAAGCTCCTCGATGTCCTCGAACGGCATATCTTTGAAAGCGGGAAGTTCGGTGTCTTTGACGCGGTAATTCGAGACACTAAAGTCGGCTTCTGCGGTGGTTGAGGCGGATTCGGTAGGCATTGCAGCTCCTTGCATATTCGATGCGGATCAGAAAACGCAGGTTATCCGTATATAACTTATTCTAATCCAATCGAATGCAAGGAGCTAATTACAAGTCGGTCAGGGAACTCGCGTGAAAGTTTGTCCTCGATAATTTATCGAAACGATTTTACCTTGCGCGTCTTTGGCGAAGCCGATCACTTCACCATTGCCGCCGGGTTCCATTGCCACGCGGATCGTGTTGGGCTGGGTAAAGGGCGTGGAAACGGCGTACATGTAGCCCATGCGGACGCCGAGCGATTGCCCGTCGACGGTAATCTCTATCGTGCCGAAGATGTCGTTCGAGTACTTTCCGACGTATGCCGTAAGGGGATCCGTCAATTGCGACGTCCGCTTTGCTCGGTTCGCGGCTTCCGCGATCGTCTCCTGTTTCCTTCGTGCGTACAGGTCCGCGAAATCCTGAAGCTGTTTGGCGTAGTCGGTTTCAAGATTCGCCGTTCCATTCCACAGATCGTATGCATAGGCGGCCAGCATGTCGGCCACCCGGCCGCCAGCGAGGTCGTTGTTAACAAGCACGCCGACGCCGATCCGCTTGTCGGGCATGTATGAAACGTGTGTCCGATATCCTGCGTACGCGCCGTGGTGGTAGATCACCTTGTCGGTCTTGTATTTGCCGATCTGCCAGCCTAAACCGTATTCCCCGTCGCCCGAAAACGGCGGGGAATTGCGTGTACTTTGCGTATATCCGGTGTGCACAACGTCCAGAAGGTCGGCGGGAATCACCTGTTTGCCGTCGAGCTTGCCGCGATTAATGTTCAAATTCAGCCACCGTCCGAGATCGGAGATGCTCATGTAATGCCCGCCGGCGGCCTGCATGTTGTTGTCCAGCTTCGGCAGGTTCGAGCGAATTATTGCTCCAACCTGTTCGTCCCAGACGTAAGGCGCAGCGACATTCCATTTCTTTGCCGGTGCCCGGGAGATGATCGCGGTGGAGTGTTTCATCCCGGCTGGGTCGAATATCCGTTTCTGAAGTTCATCCTGCCATCTCAGCTTGAGATTGTTCTCCAGCAGAATCCCGTAAATGTTGTAGCCGAGATTCGTGTAGCGATATTTTCCGACGAAAGCCTCATCTACGGAAGTGCCTTCCGCAAAAGCCCGGTCGATTTCCTTTTTATCGATCTGCCCGGTAAAGGCGGTTCGGTGAATGATCCCCGAATTCTGCAGCCCGCTGGTATGCGTCAGCAGATCGCGAACGGTGATCTTTTCCGGGATCGGATTCTTGAATTGAATACCGGCCGTGTATTTCGATAGCGGATCGATAAGTTTGATCT
>JAICPV010000381.1 GCA_025929655.1 Pyrinomonadaceae bacterium | reverse complement strand
GTCATGCTCGTCGGACACGCATTTCTCTGTCGGGATTGCCGGGGAATTTCTCGGGACCGTACAAATGGTCGGTACGAAAGTGTTCCTGATATCGCAAGACTGCGGTGGTTCGACCCCTTTCCCTGCATGACGCGCTAAGTGCGAAAAGATATCGCGCGTAAAAAAAGCTGCGCGAACCTAAAGGGCGCGGACATATACTCTTTTGATATGGAACACGACAAGCCGCTTCGCGAGCATTTGCTCGAACTCTTAAAAGCCGAGTCGGCGCATATTTCACTCGAAGCCGCGCTGAGCGATTTTCCGATCCAACATATAAATACTCAGCTCAACGGTTCGCCGCATACCGGGTGGCAGCTTCTCGAACATATCCGCATCGCGCAGCGGGACATTCTCGATTTCAGTACGAATGCCGATTACGAAGAGATGAGATGGCCCCAGGATTATTGGCCGAAGAACGAGGGCACGCCCGATGGTTGGAACAGATCGGTCAGGCAAACTCTCGACGATCTGCAAGCGATCCGCGATCTCGTCGTTGATGATAAAACCGATCTGTTCGCAAAGATTGCGCACGGCTCAGGGCAAACGATCCTCCGCGAAGCGATGCTCGTCGCCGACCACAACGCCTATCACGTCGGCCAGATCATGCTGGTCAAAAAATCTTTGATATGAGTGATCCGCTCCTTATCTATGGCGCGAACGGCTATACGGGTGAGTTGATCACGCGTTTCGCCGTTGAGCGGGGGTTGAAGCCTATCATAGCCGGGCGAAATGAGAATTCAATAAAGGAGATCGCGGAAGAACACGACCTCGAATATCGTATTTTCGCGCTCGATGAAAAGGAAAAGCTCGATGGTGCGCTAAACGAAGTTGCGATGGTGCTGCATTGCGCCGGGCCGTTTTCGATAACGAGCAAGCCGATGGTCCAGGCTTGTTTGCGAAACAAGAAACACTACACAGATATCACCGGCGAGATCAGCGTTTTTGAAGCGTGCGCCGCGCTCGATCAAAAAGCAAAAGATGCGGGCGTAATGCTGATGCCCGGCGTCGGGTTCGACGTGGTCCCCAGCGACTGCCTCGCGCTGCATCTGAAAAACCGCCTGCCGACGGCAACGCATCTGACGCTGGCTTTCTACGGAATGGGCCGCATCTCGCACGGCACCCAGGCGACAATGACGATGAACGTCGGCCGCGGCGGCGCGATCCGAAAAGACGGCAAGATAACGCCCGTGCCCGCCGCATGGAAGACTCGCAAGATCACATTCAGAACCGGGAGCGGTAGCGACCGGGCATCCCTCGCTACCGAATCGGGGTCTGACGCGATCACCAAGACCGGCGTCACGATCCCTTGGGGCGACGTGGCGACCGCGTATCATTCGACCGGCATCCCGAACATCGAGGTTTACACCATCGTTCCGAAGAGCGCGCTCAAATTGATGAAGCTCAGCCGCTATCTGGGCTGGGTGCTGGCTGCCGGCCCGGTCCAAAAATATCTGCAAAGCAAGATACCGCCCGGCGGCCCGTCAGACGAAGAACGCGCTAAAGGCAAAACCCTTCTTTGGGGCGAGGCGCGCGACCCCGAAGGCAACCGCGTTGAATCGCGCATGCAAACTCCCGAAGGATACACACTTACAGCCCTCACCGCGCTCCTTATCGCGGAAAAGATCCTCACCGGCAACTTCTCTCCCGGCTACCAGACTCCCGCGAAAGCCTACGGCCCAGATCTGGTTTTGGAGATCGAGGGCACCAGCCGTTCTGACGCTTAGAGGTCGGTCACGACGCGGTTTTTCTGTGCGACATAAACGGAATTGACGGCCCGCGAATTACTGTACGGGTTTGCGAACTCGATGTGGTGTCCCGCGGAGGAGCCAAACACCGATCTCAGACTCGCATTAAGATCTTCGCTAACGGGTTCGTTCGACCAAATGGCGAAACAGCCGTTCGGCTTTAGCTGACGGCGCACGGACACAAATCCTTCCGGGGTATATAGGGATCGGTTGCTGTCGTCAAGAAAATGTTCCGGCGAATGGTCTATGTCCAGCAGTACGGCGTCGAACTTCCGTTCAGGCTCGTCGACGTCGAATCTCGTGCGCGCAAGTTCGAAAAAATCGCCTTGCCGCAGCTTGCACCTGGGATCACTGGTAAGCAATTCTCCATTCGGGACGAGTCCGCCACGGTGCCAATCGATAACCGCTTGAAAAAGATCAATGACAAGCAGCCCGCGCACGTTCTTGTTTTTTAATGCTTCGGCCGCCGTGTAGCCCAATCCCAAACCGCCGATCACAACGTCCAATTCACCTTTCAGCGGCTCGAGGCCAAGCGTCGCAAGCTGACGCTCAGCCTCGGTAAACAAGCTCGACATCAGATACTCTTCGCCGAGCTTGACCTCGAAAACCTCGCGGTTGTCCAGCAGCGCTTCAGTCCGTCGGCGAAGCACAAGGTCGCCGAGCGGCGTTTTCTGGTAACCGAGCTCTTGAACACTCACGCTTCCAAGTTTACGATAGAAGCCGTTCAAGTTTGGATCGGCGGCGGGCAATAAAAGGCGGCGGACGTTTCGAGTGTCTCTGTGTTGAACGGTTTCCTTGCGCCGCAACCTAAACAACTCCGATAGCCTGTTTTGCCTTCGACAAAGGGACGGCCGACATCCTTGTGAGGGCAGCCTATGATCCTCGAGATCAAACCGAGTTTCTTGCCGAAAACCCGCGAGTCAATATTTTCCCTTTGCCCTGCTTTCGCATTCGCGATCAGCTGAAGACTGTTAAGCAATGTAGATACCATTGTGACCCTCCCGTCCTCGTCGATAGAGATCAATTCCTAAGTGCGCTGAATCGTCCAGCGCAATTCAGCTTCTAAATATTGTGTAAATGAATGAAAGAGACAATAGGGAAGAAATTCCAGATACGCGATCAAATTAGGAACGGGTCCTGTTTTACAATTAGAAACTATGGCGTTAGGCGAAAAGGTATCCGAGCGGCGTGTTCTGATCACGACTTTTTTGGTCGATCTTTTGGACGTTGCGATCAACCTTGTCGTAGCGATCCTGACCGGGAGCGTCGTGCTGCTGGCGGAATTTTTTCAGGGGCTCGCCGATCTGACAGCGGCCGGCCTGCTTCTCGTGGGCCACAAACGCGCAAAGAAGCGGGCGGACAAACGCCATCCATTCGGGTACGGAAAGGAGGTATATTTCTGGACGCTCATCTCGGCCGTTGTGATGATGACGTTCACCG
>JAICPV010000014.1 GCA_025929655.1 Pyrinomonadaceae bacterium | reverse complement strand
TCGACGCTTTCCTGTGACGAACAAAGCGCCCGCCGAGCGATCGAAACGCCGGAATGGTTTTAGCTTATTTTATCCCGGAAAGGGAACGCTGCGAAGCGAAAGAGACTATCCAAACGCACATGGCATCCCTCAAGATCAGTTCTCCCAACCCCCGCGAGGATTCGAGGGAAGAAATGGACGCGAAATGCAGTGATCAGCCCCATTTCCATGAAGCTTCCGCATTCGTGTGATCAATTGGAGCCGGTGAAGGGACTTGAACCCCCGACCTGATGATTACAAATCAACTGCTCTACCAACTGAGCTACACCGGCGTGGTGGTTTGATGCGGAAAAGCGTATGGCCTTTTACGGCGAAGCAAACCAAAATACTAGCAAACAACTTCGATAACCGGCAAGAAACGGACGAAGGCTTATACGGCGTTTAAATAATAGTATCTACCAAGTCTGGGTTCGGGGACCCGTCGCAAAGCCAGTGTAAAACCCTGCAAAAACTTGTTGACTCCGTCCTATCCCCCGGTTAGAATTGAAAGTGCCTAACTGTCGGGCATTCCTCGGCATCTCGCCGCTCCGCACGCCGCCCGGCCAGCAAAATCTTTCAAACCGACCAACCAAATCTTTTCGGTCAAAAGGAGAATCTCGTGAGCTCAAATCGTGTTTCAAGCGGAATTATCGCACCGTTTTTCGCAGCCGTCCTGCTTTCCTGTTCGTTCGTTGTGACGGGACAGGTCAAGGTCGCAGTCAATAAGGTCACCGGTGACGGGCAAAAGAACTTACTTCAGCGGCCAATGTCGGTTGCCGAACGCAACAATCTTTACTGTGCCGGCTACGTGCAGACATCGCCGATCGATCCGTCGATTGAGATCGTCGGCGGCCACGACGAACAGGACCATTACATGTATGCACAGAATAACGTCGTGTATCTGAACGCCGGTGCGAACAAAGGCGTGAAGCAGGGCGATATTCTTTCCGTATTCCGTCCCCGCGGCAAGGTCTCGAGCAAATTCTCCAAGAAAGGGAATCTCGGCTTTTACGTGCAAGAGGTCGGAGCCCTCGAGGTGATCCGGGTCAAAGACGAGACCGCCATCGCAAAAGTAAAAACGTCTTGCGATAATTTCCTGCTCGGTGACCTTGTTCAGCCGTGGCAGGAGCGGAACAGCCCGATGTTTCGTGAGCGTCCGCCGCTTGATCGTTTTGCCGATCCGTCAGGAAAAGCCGTAGGCCGCCTTTTCATGGCTCGCGACGGCGTGGAGATGGTCACGCGCGATAACATCGTTTACGTAGATCTCGGCAGCGAAGACAACCTCAAAGCCGGCGACATTCTCACGGTATTCCGACCGCTTGGAAAAGGCAATCTGTTCACCCCGGCGGACAGCGACACGGTTTCAGCTTCAAACAACGGTTTTGAATCCACCACGTACAAAGGCGGCACGTTTTCGAATCAGGCACCTCGTCGTACAGGCGACCAGGCTGGTGGCCGTACCGAATCGCAAAAGGATGCCAAGGAACGACGGGCGAAAGATTTGCGGAAAGTGGTCGGCGAGCTTGTGGTCCTGAACGTCAAAGAGCGAACCGCGACCGCGGTAGTCGTTCGCACGGGCAACGAGATCCACACCGGCGATTACGTCGAAGTACAGTAAGCGAAATTCTGCTTTTGATCAGAGGCTGCGATTCACATCGCGGCCTCATTTTTATTCCTCGCGCGCAAGAACAAAGCGAAGTATCCATACATCGACCAAACAGCGGTGATCACCGAAATCCAGAGAGCGCCGCGGCCGACAAGATATCCGAAAACCTTCCAGTCGTTGGGAGTAAGAGCGAATGTTGTAAGGTGCGAGAAGGCGACGCGCACCTCTTCGACTTCCCAAAAACGAAACGCAGGATAGTCCAATCCAAAATTCGAGACGGGCGGCGTACCGTTTGCCGCGGCGATCAGCAATGCAGCGACCGCGATGCATTGCGCCCACATCTTGATCTTGCCGAGGGCCTGCGCCTGGATGACGATCCCTTCGGAGGCTGCCACCGAACGAAGGCCCGTGATGATGAATTCGCGTCCGAGAATGACCACTACCGCCCAGGACGGCGCGAGATGTTTTTCCACCAAAACGATCAACGCAGCGGAGATCAATAACTTGTCCGCGATCGGATCGAGAAACTTGCCAAGGGTCGAGACCTGCTTGCGCCGGCGTGCGAGATGCCCGTCGAGAATGTCGGTCAGCGAAGCCGCGATGAACAGAACGACCGCTGCCGCGTACCCGCTAACGCCGACCCAGCTTTCCGCCACCGGCGTCAGAAGGACCACGACGATCAGCGGTACCACGACTATTCGTGCGAAAGTTAGATAGTTCGGCAGGTTCACTGTCTTCCGATTCTATCCCAATTCCCATCTGCCTTTCAGGAAACGGCAGGCTATATTATCGGCAAAAACAAACGCGGCCGTTGGGGACGAGAACGTCCTCGTTATGCCGGTATGTCCGGAGAGGCAGAACCTAAATCGCACTCGGTCAAACTTCGCTGAGCCGCGTTATTGTCACTCGCTGCTTCGCTTGTTCGAGAAACGAATCGATATCGGATTCGATCTTTTGATTCACGAGAATGGTGTGGATCTCCGCACGCTTTTCTTCAAGGGTAGGCATCAAAAGTCCGGGGAACCTCCGTCTGAAATCCGGCGCGTAAACTTCGCGATAATACTTCGCCTCGTCCGCAGCGGTGATAACGATGAACGATTCGAAACGAAAATCGAGGTATTTTTCGATCGCTATGCGGTCGGCAATGATCTGTTGAAAATTTTGATCGTCGATCGAGGTAAAACCGACCTGACGGAGGCGGGATTCAAGTTCGGCGGCAGTCGAAAAATAGCCCGGCCCGATCAACTGCTTGACCTCCGCCGCGATCTCGTCCTTGGTAACAGCATCCCGCGGCAGCCGTTTCGCCTCAAGCCCGAAGATGCGTTGTTCGATCATCGTTTCCAACGCCGCCTTGAGATCTTCACTGCTGATCGGACTCAAATTTACCCGCGGCTGCAAGGCCAATTGCCATTTGAGATCGGAAAGAGTTATCAGCTCGGTGCGGATCCCATCGCTGACAGTTGCGACCGTCTTATCTACTACCTTTTGCGCCGAAGCGATATATGAAAACGCGGTCGCGGTGAATAATATGGCCGCTAACATGCCGAAACCGTTTTGACCCAAATTTCGCATCGATTAATTGATTTTTACGTCATTCTGACCGATAGTCAATGAAAACCGTTGCTGTTAAAACACTTGACACATTGTTTAAAAGACGATTTAATTTAATAGGGCCCCGGATTCCTCAATTTTCCGCCTTTACCCTCGCCTGCATTCGGTAAGCCGCTGCAAATAAAGCACAAAAAGGTTCCATCCACAAAATGCCAGACCCTTCCGCAGTAAGACGAACTGCAAGGCTCGTTGGTCGTCCATCTTCCGGCGAACTGATCCCGGATGAACTGAGATTCATCTCGGATCTCGGGCGTAGCCTGCTCTTCACCGTCCATCCGAAAAAGGTGGCAAGCCGCGTCGCGGCCGCGTTGCGAAGCGGGCTCGACGCGGAGGTTTGCGCGTTCGTGGCCGAACTGGAAAACATCGGTGTTGTCAGCTGCGCATTCGACCGAAAAGGAGAATTGCTGACCGATTTTCTCGACAAAGTAAAGTTTGAAAAGTGGTTGCGGTTCATGCCGCCGCAGATCGGGCATCCGGAAGCGAATCGCGATGAGTTTCTCTTGACTGAGAACACACACGGGCTTGAATACGTGTCGCCGCTTCATATCAATGGCGAGGTAAAAGGTGCGATCGTCCTGGGATTCAAAGCGGCCGACGATTTTAGCGAGACAGTAGGACGCGCGATCGAAGCCGCAACGCAGTTGGCCGCGATGAGCGTCAACTTGTCGGCACATTACGAAGCGGCGATCAATACTTCGATCACCCGGGCGCGCGAGGAGGACCGGAAATTCACTGAAGCAGTGCTGGATGCGCTGCCTGTATCCATCTACGTTGTCGATCGCGATTACCGCATCGTTTCGTGGAACCGACATCGCGAGATCGGGGCACAAGGGATCCCGCGCGATGCCGCGATCGGTCGGAACGTTTTCAGCGTGCTGGCGCGATATCCGGAAGGCCGTGTCCGGCAGGAATTCGAGCGGGCTTTCGAAACCGGCGAGATCGAGCGGATCGAGCAGCAAACGACCGCCGAGGACGGATCGACCCGGCATTGGCTTGTGAGCAAAGTGCCGATGCGCGACCCGGAAACACATCAGATAACGCATGTGATCACCGTCGGCGAGGACGTCACGCTGCGGGTCGAGGCGGTGCACGCTGTCGGCCGTGCAGAAAAGCTCGCTGCCGTGGGCCGACTCGCTGCCGGCGTCGTTCACGAGATCAATAACCCGCTTGCGACCATCTCCGCGTGCGCTGAGGCCCTTGAACAGCGTGTCGAAGAAGGCGATTTTAATGATTCGCCCGCGATGGAGGATCTGAACGAATATCTCGGCCTTATCAAAAGCGAGGCTTTTCGCTGCAAGACGATCACGACGGGACTATTAGATTTCAGCCGCATTCGCACCGGCGAACGAAATGCGATCGATGTTGTGGAAATACTTCGTTCGTCGGTCAAGCTCATTTCGCATCAAAAACGAGGCAACGAGATCGAGTTCGTCATCGAGGCCGGAGACGACCTGCCGCGCGTTAATGCGGACGGCGGCCAACTGCAGCAAGCGGTGATCGCGCTCGCGACCAACGCGATCGACGCGATGCCTAACGGCGGCAAGCTGACTTTCCGCGCAGCCTCAAGCTCAAAAGCCGTAGCTATCGAGATCGAAGACACCGGCGTCGGAATTCCCACCGAAGATATGTCGAAGATCTTCGAGCCGTTCTTCACGACCAAAGAGGTCGGCAAAGGCACGGGCCTCGGCCTCGCAGTCTGCTACGGCATTGTCACCGACCATGGCGGCCGGCTGAGTGTTCGTTCCAATGTCGGCAAAGGCACGACCTTCACAATTCTTCTTCCGGTTTCGAAGGCCGATTAATGTTCCGACTTCACCAAATAAATTTATGGCTAAGCTGCTTGTTGTAGACGACGAAAAAAATTTAAGGCTCGTGATCCAAAAAGAGCTGACACGCCAGGGCCACGAAACCGAGGCCGCCGCCGACGGGCAGGCTGCTTGGGAAATGATGGAAGCACGCGACTACGATGTTTTGCTGTGCGATATCAACATGCCGCGGCTCGACGGCATGGGACTGCTCCGACGATTAAAGGAAAAAATGCCGAACCCGCCCGAGGTGATCATGCTAACCGGGCAGGGTACGGTCGAAACCGCGATCGAAGCGATGAAGCTCGGCGCTTACGACTATCTCACCAAACCGTACCGCATCGCCGAACTTTCCGCACTTGTGAAGCAGGCGGCGGAAAAGAAACAGCTTCTGAAAGACAACGACCGGCTCCGCGCGCAGATCGAGCGTTCCGTAAGTAACACCCCCGAGATCATCGCCGAGTCGCCGCAAATGAAGGAAGTACTACGGCTGGTTCGCAGAGTTGCGCCGTCCGACACCTCAGTTCTGATCACCGGCGAATCCGGTACCGGAAAAGAATTGGTCGCGCAGGCTATTCATCGATTGAGCTCGAGGGCGGACAAGCCGTTCATCGATCTGAACTGTGCGGCGCTGCAGGACACGCTGCTTGAATCCGAATTGTTCGGCCACGAGGCAGGCGCGTTTTCCGGAGCTCGTGCACGAAAGCTGGGGCTGTTTGAACTCGCCGATGGCGGCACGCTGTTTCTGGACGAAATAATGGAAATGCCTGCGCAGCTTCAATCGAAGCTGCTCCGTGCGTTGGAAACGCGAACGTTTTTTAGGGTTGGCGGTGTTAAAAAAGTAGAAGTGGATGTCCGCCTGATCGCCGCAACCAACCGTGACCCCAAACAAGCGGTCGCGGACGGGGTCTTCCGTTCCGACCTGATGTATCGCGTCAACAGCTTTGAGATATTCATAGCTCCGCTTCGTGAACGGCGCGAGGACATTGAGCCGCTCTCGCAGCATCTCCTGTCGCAGGTCGCGGCAATAAACACGCCCGACCTTACGCAGCCCGCGCTTGAGGCGCTTACCGCGTTCTCGTGGTCCGGCAATGTTCGCCAGCTTCGCAACTGCCTGGAGCGAGCATCTCTGCTTGCAGACCACGGTAGGATCACGTTGAAGGAACTGCCGCCCGAGGTACTTTCACGAAACGAATCGCCCAACATTTCGGTTAGCATTGGCACACCGAAAGCGAATGGCGTTACCACATTTCAAAACGTCGCCCCGACGAACCTGCGGGACGCCGAGCGTCAGCAGATAATCGGCGCCCTCGAACGCACCGGCTGGCACCGAGGCAAAACAGCCGAGATTCTCGGTATATCGCCCTCGACACTTTACCGCCGTCTGCGCGAGTATGATCTGGAAACGAGGTGATCGGCCGTCATCGTGTGGAGAATAGCAATTCTTGTTTTGGCGCTCGTATGGCTTGGAGCGTGCAGAGAGAGTTCGCAGCCTGAAAAGGCGTTGAACGCATATGCGACCGCGCTTCGCGAGAGACGATGCGGCGAAGCGCTGGAGCTGCTTTCCGCTCGAACACGGTATTCTCTCGACGCGTTACGAATCAAGCCGCAGAATCCGCACACTTCGGTGCCGCTTGAAGAATATTACTGCAGCATATTCACCTTCGAGGACTGCAAGCTTAACGAAATGTCGGTCAAAGCCAGTGACGGCGCGACAGCAACGGTCACGATGCCCTGCGGGCGCACGCAGGACAGCTTTCTTCCTGGTTTCCCGAGTATGTTTCTCAAGTACGAACCTCGGGACTGGGAACTCGTTCGCGAAGAGGGGCACTGGCGCATGGTGCTGCCGTTCGTGATCAAGATCGTGGAAGTTCGAGAACGCGAAGATCAATTGCGGGAAAAAGCGTTGCAGGATCAGCGGGCCATCCTGGACCGCAGAGCGAAAAAAGATTCGAAATGACCGGCGAGTACCGGAGGTCGTCCGCGTCCGGCTCTAGTAATGCCATTCTAGTTCAAGGGAACGCGGGCTCGGACCGTGGTGCCGTTTCCGCGGCTGGTATCGATCTCGAGATCCCCTTTTAGGAGTGCGGCGCGTTCCTGCATGCTGACGAGGCCCAGGCCGCCGGGTTTCGTGCTATTTCGCCAATCACCGCTGCGCTCGAAGCCGATTCCATTGTCTTCGATGATCAGCGTGACGTTTTCTCTCACCTGCAGCAGGACATTTACATTGCTCGCGTTAGCGTGTTTTCGGATGTTATTAAGAGCTTCCTGAGTGATCCGGTAAAGGTTCGTTTCGACAGGCTCCGGCAATCGGTTCGCTTCATAGTCGAAGCTGGCGGTATAGACATGGAACTCAGCGACGATCCCATGCTGTCGGGACCATTCGCGCACGAAGCTGCTAAGGGCGTTGACGAGGCCGAAATTTTCCAGCTCGGTCGGGCGCAGTTCCCACGAAAGAAAACTGATGTCGCGGTCGATATTTATGGCGTTTTGTTTCACCTCGTCGATCGATCTTGCAAGCGTTTCGTTATCCCTGCATTCGTCGGACAGCGATTCGATACGGAGCCGCAGGGCAGTCATCTGCTGGCCGAGATGGTCGTGAAGGTCTCGGGCGATGCGGTGCCTCTCAGCTTCCTGCGCATCGACCAGCCGGTGCATTATCTCGGTCTCGCGCCGTGAACGTTCAGCAAGTTTTCGTTGAGTGACATCGGTCAGCACCATGATGACGCCTCGGACCTTCCCGTGATGCTTGATCGGAGCTGCGCTGTCGTCGATCGGCACTTCACGTCCGTCTCGCGTGATCAATACCGAGTGGTTGGCCAAACGAACAACTTTTCCAGTTGCCAACACTCTTTCGACGGGATTCACTACTTCCTCGCGCGTTTCTTCGTTGAGGATCCGGAACACGGCGGACAAAGGGCGGCCCAGGCTTTCCGATTCGGTCCAACCGCTTAGTTCTTCGGCCGCGCCGTTCATGAAGGTGACGCGCCCGTCGGTGTCCGCGGCGATCACAGCGTCACCGATACTCGAAAGCGTGACCTGCAGCAGATCGCGCTGCGACCTCAGACGGTGCTGTGCCTGTTTGAGCCCGCCGATGACCCAAACAAGAAAAAGATAAACGCTAAAGACGCTGAGATATCCAAAAACGATCTTCGGCATCCCAGAGTCCGGCGGTATTGGCGTGTAATAGATCGTGGTCGCATGGAAAAGGACCGAAAGTAAAACTCCTGGCCCGCGGCCGCCAAACCAGACTACACCGACGAGGCCAACGAGGATGGGGATTGCAAAACTGATCCGAATGCCCAGCCAAACCAATAAAAGCGAAAGGCCGAGCGTCACGCCGTAAACAAGGAGCGCAAGGCCGTATCGATACAGCCAGTGCCGCTGCTTTGACTCGACCGGCGAAGCGGGCGAAAGCGAAGGTAGCGTAAGCGAGCTTTCCACTGTACAACGATCGAGCAGTTCAATAATACGCGAACATATGCCTTAAAGGCGGCGATGGGACCGTTCGATGAAAAACTGCGTGGCTGGTAGGCTAAAAAAGCTAGAACTGCGACGCAATAATAATAACAGATAAATCGGCTGGGAATACAAGCTATTCTTTCTTTCCTGAAACAAACAAATATCGCCTTTCGGACAGCGGCATAAGCTTTTCGCGAACCTGCAGGCCCAGGTTTTCCATCTCGACCCGCAAGGCAGGGCCCCCGAAAAGCAATAGGGTCCGGCCCTTTGACCATTTGATCAGACGCGGGAGCTTCTCAGTGAATTTGTCTATCGCTCGGCAGGTTATAAACTCGGCGTCGCCCGGAACCGTTTCCTCAAACTGGCGACTTATGATCTTTGCCTTGCCGCTCAAGCCGAGTTCAGTCAGGGCGACTCGTAGAAATGCGGCCTTTTTGTCCTTCGATTCGATAAGCGTGGCTTTTAGATCGCCCTTCGCGATGAGGCACGGGATCGATGGCAGACCGGCGCCCGTACCCACGTCGGCAAATCTTGCGTTGGCGGAAAGAAATTCAAGAAGTGTCAGCGATTCCAGAATGTGTCGTGTCGCGAACTCTGCCGGAGTCACAGGAGCGACGAGATGAAGAATCGAATTGTGCTTACTGACCAATTCGAAATAGCGGGTCAAACCGGAAATGGCATCGTCTGGAAGATCGATGTCGAAGAACTTCTGGTGCGTCCGAATAGCTTCTACGAATTCCCCGCGCATTGATGTACAGTTTCCCCCGAAAAAAAAGAGCCGGCGTCTTGCGACTCCCGGCTCCGGCACGATTTTTTTGGTGCGGACGAGAAGAATCGAACTTCCACTCCCTTGCGGGAACAGGCTTCTGAGACCTGCGCGTCTACCAGTTCCGCCACGTCCGCGAGCGAATTTCGAGCATACTAATTCAACCCGGAAAACTCAAATAATCACTTGTCGCTAACAAACACTGACTGAAGAGAACCATGCCTTCTTTTCAGCGGATCGTGATCGGTTTCCAGTGGATAGTTGACGTTCTGCTATATTCAAAATGAATGTCGCTATTGCAGCAAAACCTCATATCTATTCGCGAGCGGATCGCTGCGGCTGCAGGACGTGCGAAGCGCGACCCGAGCGAAGTAAAGCTGGTTGCGGTGAGCAAAACGCATCCCGTGCCGGTTTTGCGCGAGGCGATCGACCTGGGCGTTACCGTTTTTGGGGAAAACAAGGTGCAGGAAGCTGAATCGAAGATCGTCGACATCGGCCGTCCAGGAATCGAATGGCATCTCATTGGGCATCTTCAATCGAACAAGTCACGGAAGGCGGTTCAGCTTTTCGATGTTATCCAATCGCTCGATTCCATCGAACTCGCTAAGCGGCTCGAGCGTATTTGTATTGATGAAGGCCGCGATGAATTGCCGGTGCTCGTTCAGGTAGATCTGGCCGGCGAGGAAACCAAGTCGGGTATTAGTGAATCCGAATTGTCTGAATTGGTCGGGTATCTAAAAACCTGCAGGCGTTTGAAATTCAAAGGGCTGATGGTATTGCCACCCTATTTTGATGATCCGGAGTCTGCTCGGCCGTTTTTTAAGCGGTTGCGAAAACTGCGTGATGAAACTATACCCGGTGGGCAGCTCTCAATGGGGATGAGCAATGATTTCGAAGTCGCTATAGAGGAAGGCGCGACGATCGTTCGCGTCGGCACTGCGATATTTGGAGAACGTTCAGAGTCCAAGCTTTAGCTTGCTTCCTCCGCCAACGAAGAGGCAAGCTAAAGCTTGTACTCCAAACATATGCTTGTAGCAACCGTTTACCCGATCGTCTGGATGGTTTTGTGGAGCGCGTTTCTTGTGTTCCTCGCGTTCATGGTGCTGCGTTTGATCTTCAACTACGCAGATCCCAACCCGTTTGGCGCTGTCGGCCGATTCGGTTTTAAGATCCGCAAGCTCACTGAAAAGTGGATTTACCCCGCTTCAAGATTTCTTGCTACTTTTCGTGTCGACACGCGGCTGGCGCCTTTGGTCACACTACTCATTGGATTAGTAATTACATACTTTGCTTCCGGCATAATTCAGAACACGTTTTACATCATCGACAAACTTTCGGAGAGCGTGATCACGGGCAACCCGAAGATGTTTATCGGGATCGTTCTTTACGCATTACTTAGCATTCTGGTGCTCTTTATTTTTATCCGATTCCTTTCGCAATGGTTCGTGTTTACGCGGAAGACGTTTCTTGGATTTGTGATGAAGGTGACGAATCCGATCATGCTGCCGGTGCAAAAGCTTATTCCGCCTATCGGCATGTTCGATATTTCGGCGATGCTGGTGTTGATACTCATCTGGCTTCTGCAATCTATCGTTCTGAATGTCTTTGTCAGGTAACGCAAACTAAGAGCAAATTTCCCGCAAAGGCCGCAAAGTTTTTGCAGAAGCCCGCACGAAATAAGGGCGAACGACCATTGTTTTGATCAACCTTTCGGAAACAAACAATTCGACGTTTCGAGGTCGGACTTCGACATAACTTCGGGCGCAGCTTCACGAACAAAACGACTTCGTATCACCGGGATTTCCATCGACGAAATAACCGCAATTTTGCGGGCCAAAATCTCGCGTGGTATATTCGCATTTCAACTCGGAACACGGAACCCGAAAAGCGAAACTAATCACATGTCAGGACACTCAAAGTGGCACACGATCAAGCACAAAAAGGGCGCGTTAGACGCAAAACGCGGCAAGATCTTCACGAAGATGATCAAGGAGATCACGGTCGCGACGCGCACGGGCGGCAGCGGCGACGTCGATTCGAATGCCCGTCTTCGTAAAGCGGTTTCCGATGCCAAGGCGCAGAACATGCCCAACGACACGATCGATCGCGCGATAAAGCGCGGCTTGGGCGAGGGCGAAGGCGCCAATTACGACGAGGTCACCTACGAAGGCTACGGGCCGAACGGCGTCGCGGTGATGGTCGAGGCGATGACCGATAATCGCAACCGGACGGTCGCCGAGATCCGCCACATCTTTTCAAAGAACGGCGGGAACATGGGCGAGTCGGGTTCGGTGGGTTGGATGTTTGATAAGAAGGGCTACATCGTCGTCGATAAAGCTGCCAAAAGCGAAGACGAACTTTTTGAGATCGCGATCGAGGCCGGTGCCGACGACATGCAGGACGAAGGCGATGTCTTCGAGATCTTTACGGCTCCCGACAATTTCGATTCCGTTAACGACGCCATCAAAAATGCCGGCATCCAGCCGCAAGCTGCCGAAATTTCGATGGTCCCGCAAAACTACATCAAGCTCGAAGGCACCGACGCCAAACAGATGTTAAAACTTTACGAAGCCCTTGACGACAACGACGATGTTCAAAAGGTCTACGCGAATTTCGATATAGATGAAAGCGAGATGGACTAGCTATCGATCTCCTGGCCGTAACTGATCCTGTGCCCATCGGGCGTCAAGACGCTGAATTCGCGAATTCCCCAAGGCTTATTTTCGATCGTTGACAGTATCGTGGCGCCCCGATCGATAAGCTCTAAATAGACCTCATCGACATTTTCGACGATCACATGCGCGTACCACGAATGGTTGCCCGTCGCCTCGGCCGTCATTTCGTCGGCACACTCGCCGAGCATCACCTTGAAATCGCCGAATGAAAGAAACTCCCAGCCCGGCGCGGTGAAATCCAGATCGAAGCCGAGATTATTTTTGTAGTAACCCGCTTCGACGGCGAGGTCTTTAACAGCGAGCACGCGACGAGTTCGAATTACCTTCCGATCCATACTTAAGTATTCAAAAAATTGAACTTACCTCTCCCTCTTTGTACAAATAGAACAAAAAATTTCGATCAATACGAATACAGCATCGACTTCCTAAAACTTCTGTATATTATAGACGCGAATATATTCCCGATAGGAGATTTCCTTCATGTTCAACTTTCAAGTTGTCGCCATATGTTTTGCCGTTTTTCTTTCGGTATCCGTAACTCATTCACAAAGCTCGGATGCCTGCAGCGAGGTGGCGAGCAGCCTTTGGCTGGACACGCCTGCCGTGTACGGGCGAGTGGTGATCGACGGGATCGAGGACCACGCCCGGCCGCCCAAGGTGACTGTAACGCTGATCTCGCGTGAGCAAGCAAGGACGACGGTCACGCTGGATCGATCGGGCAAGTTTTGCTTTCGCGAAGTCGACGGAAGCGGCGGCGCGTTGGTCGTCGAAGTCGAAGACAACGAGGTCGGGCGGCAAAGCCTGCCCGTGCGCGCTAGTAAGACAATGAAACAGTTTCAGCAGGATTTCGAGATTTCAATGCCGAAAAAGAACGCAGCTTCGCGGCCGGGGGTTGTTTCGGCGAAATTTCAGTACTCACGAAAATCCGAGAACATGAAACTGTTCGAAGAGGCGAATGCGTTATTACGCCAACGCGATCATAAGAGAGCGGTTCACCTGCTCAAACAGATCGTAGCATCCGACCCGGAAGATTTCCCCGCATGGACGCAGCTCGGTTTAGCCCACACCGAACTGAACGACCACACCGCCGCCGTGAATGCATATGAAAACGCCCTCAAGGCGAAACCTGATCTCGGGATCGCGATGATCCAGCTCGGTCGCGTCCGTATGCTTCAAGGCCGATACGATCTCGCGATCCGGTCCCTTTCAGATGCGACCAAGGCCGATCCTACGTCGGCGCGATCCTTCCGATTGCTCGGCGAGGCATACATCATGGATAAAAAGGGAACCTTGGGAGTCGAAGCGTTGAACGAAGCGATCAGGCTGGAACCGGTAGCAATGGCGGACGGGCATCTTCTAATGGCAAAGCTCTACGATCTGGCCGGTGCCAAGAAACACGCATCGCGGGAATACAGGCTGTTCCTGCAAAAGGTTCCCGAACATCCGGAAGCAAAGAGATTTCAAAAGTATATTCTGGAACATCCAGACGGTTTGAACTAGGCCCTCTATTCAAAAGACCGTAGTTTCTTTGCGGGCGGTTTCCAGCCGTGCCCGCACCTCGTCAACGAATTTCTGCGTATCTGCATCCCCCGATCCCGACGCCGCGTCGACGGCTTTAGCGATCCAGTGCTCCGCGAGCCGCAGATCGCCCTTTTCGATCGCAAATATCGTTAACCATGCAGCCCCTTCAGCGACGCCAAGAGGTTCCTGCATTTGGTCGTAGCGTTTAACGGCTTCCTCCCACAGCGCCCTCGATTCTTCGTGTTTACCAAGCCTGTTCTTGATCACCGCCGGGTAACGCACCGTGTTTGCGTAATTGTTATCGTCGTCGCTGGCATACCGTCGAAAGAGGGCAAGCGATTCGTCATAGTATTTTTCCGCGTCGTCCAACCGATCAGCATATTCGTGGTTGATGCCAATATGCCGGAGCACCCAAGCGGCCTCGAGCGGTAAACCGATCTCTTTGTAAAGGTTTGCGGCGCGTTCATAAACTGAGTTCGCCTCATCGCGCAGAAAACGCGGCCGACGCAGGATGCTGCCGAGTGCTTTCAGAGAGTCGGCCAGGGTACGTTTGTCGTCGCGGCCTTCGGCATCGGAAACATTTTGTTTCGCGTCGGCGATCCGCTTGTGAAACTCAGCATGTCGCGCAAGAGCGTTTGCGATACGCTCTTTGGTCGACGGATCAGGAACATTTTGTTCGTCCCACCATTCGCTATACCCGT
>JAICPV010000480.1 GCA_025929655.1 Pyrinomonadaceae bacterium | reverse complement strand
TGCCAGGCGATACACCGCGACCCGGAAAAGCGTTTCAATCTAACTATTAAAAAGAATACGGTCGCCGTCGTTTCCGACGGCCCGGCGGTGCTTGGCCTCGGCGATCTCGGGCCCGCCGCGGCGATGCCCGGAATGGAAGGCAAGTGTCAGCTTTTCAAAGAGTTCGGCGGCGTCGATGCGTTCCCGATCTGCCTGAACACGAAGGACCCGCATGAGATCGTCCAAACGATCAAGAACATTTCGGTCGCGTTCGGCGGTATCAATCTCGAAGACATTTCGGCTCCCCGATGTTTCGAGATCGAAGAACGTCTGAAAGAAGAATTGGAGATCCCGGTTTTCCACGACGATCAGCATGGGACCGCCGTGGTCGTACTTGCGGCACTGATCAATTCGCTGAAGATCGTCGGCAAGCCGATGGAAGACATCAAGCTCGTCGTGAACGGGATCGGCGCCGCCGGGGTCGCGTGCACGAAGATCGTGATGGCAGCGGGAGTTAAAAATATCGTCGGCTGCGACACGACGGGCGCGTTGTTCGCCGGCCGCAAAGAGAACATGAACTGGGTAAAGGATTGGTACGCGCAAAATACCAATCCCGCGCGTGAGCAAGGCACCATTCACGAAGTGATCAAGGACGCTGATGTGTTTTTCGGCTTATCGGCTCCCGGCATTATCGACGAGAACGATCTGAAAAACATGGCGTCCGACCCGATAGTTTTCGCGATGGCGAATCCGATCCCGGAGATCATGCCGGAAGACGCCGAAGGACTTGTGGCGGTCATGGCGACGGGCCGTTCGGATTATCCGAACCAGATCAACAACGTCCTTTGTTTCCCTGGTATTTTCCGCGGCGCACTTAATTGCCGTGCGTCGCGGATAAACGAACCGATGAAGCTCGCCGCCGCGCACGCTATCGCTGAAACGATCGGCGAAGACGAACTCCACCCCGATTACATTATCCCTTCCGTTTTCGATAAGAGAGTTGCGGAAGCTGTCGCCGCAAGAGTCGAAGATGCCGCTTACGATTCCGGCGTCGCCCGGCGCAGCCGCACAACCCAGGACAGTGCCTTCTAGAATTTCCTATCCGAAGTTGTTCAATTGAGTACCGATACGGTTTTGATGGAATGGTAAGTTTTCCGGGTGGATTCATTCGTTCGCATCGGCACGTGCGGTTTCGGTCGATTAAAGCAGTCTGATTACGTAAAGACATTTTCCACAGTCGAGATCCAGCACACCTTTTACCAGCCGCCGATGATCTCGACGCTGGAGAAATGGCGCTCGGAAGCCCACGACGATTTCGAATTCACCCTGAAAGCCTGGCAGGTGATCACGCACGAATCGACCAGCCCGACGTACAAACGAATAAAGCGAAAGGTTTCGCAGACGGAGTTTGAGGAAGCGGGTTTTTTCAAGCCAACGATGATCGTAAAAGCCGCTCGGGATCTCACGCTGGAATGCGCGAGAGCATTGCGGGCGCGCACGATCCTTTTCCAGTGCCCCGCGCGTTTTCAGCCGCTGCCGGAAAACATTTTCAACATGAAGAGATTTTTTTCCGAGATCGATCGCGGTGATCTGAATTTCGTTTGGGAGCCGCGCGGTGATTGGGACGATCGTACGATAAAGGAACTTTGCGAGGAGCTGGATCTGTGGCACTGCGTGAATCCGTTCGCGCGGGCGACCCTGACGCCCGAACGGGTTTATTACCGTCTGCACGGCATCCCGCGTTGGCGCTACACGTTCGAGGATGATGAGCTGGAGGAATTGGCGGCTTCGCTTCCCAAAGGCAGACTGAGCTACGTTTTCTTCAACAATATAACCATGAAGGGCGATGCGTTACGGTTTGAGAAGATCGTCCGTGATCTGCAGGGCGAGACAGTGATAACATCTTCATTAAATGACGGCTGCGATCAAAAAACGATTTAACGAACTCCCGGTCGAAGAAGTATCAAACGCGATCACGCACGGCTTCGGCCTGGTGCTCAGTGTTGCAGGGTTCGTCTTCCTGGTCTGGCTTGCTGTCAGCAGCGGTGGCAGGATGCTTATTGCAGCTTCGCTGATCTACGGCATTTCTTTGGTCGTTTTGTATACCGCATCGACCGTCTACCACATCACAACCTCTGCGGAGCTCAAGAACAAGCTTCGTATCGTTGACCACTGCTGCATATATCTTTTGATCGCCGGCACGTATACACCGTTCGGATTAGTGATCCTGAACGGCACACTTGGGCAGAGTTTGCTCGCCGGGATCTGGCTCATGGCAGGAATAGGTATTCTTGCGAAGGTGGTTTTCCGCGAACGCTTTTCGGCAATTTCCGTCGTTTCGTATTTGCTTATGGGGTGGCTCGGCGTATTGGGGTTACAACCGATGCTGGTGGCTCTGGGTATGACCGCGGTTTTGCTTGCGGTCGCGGGCGGCCTTTCGTATTCGCTCGGCGTCGTTTTTTTT
>JAICPV010000261.1 GCA_025929655.1 Pyrinomonadaceae bacterium | reverse complement strand
TGCGTTTTATGCCCAAAACGGTTCGGTTTAAAGCAAAAACAGTTCGATTAAGGAGCAAAACGGTCCATTTCACAAGCAAAATGGTACGGTTATTCGAGTACAAAAAGACACCGGCTGTGGAACACGTTATTTTTCGGAATTGCCATTCGTTGCAGTTTGTTTCACCGCATCGAGTGCCGGGCTGCGATTGGTGAGTTTCCAGTCGTCTCCTTCTTTTACGAACAACACTTTCTCGCCGTTGGGCATTCCCGCGGTTTTTACTTCAGCAATAGCAGTATCGCCGGTGATCACTTCGTTGCGAATATCGCAAAGAGCGGTCGTGACCTGGTCCACCGACAGGTATTCGGCCAAGGTCCTTGATCCTTCGGCCTTCATTTCCTTTTCGAAATGTTCGATCGTGTCTTTCGAATAGATCCTGCGGATCCCGCCCTCGTCCTTTTTCTCCATCGCCAGGCAATAAGCCTTGAATACCGGCGTGAGCGTCGGAGCGTTGTTCGAGGTCTGCTCGGGCGCGGGCGTCGTAGCCGCGACCGGATTATTTGAGTTCGGCCGCGCGGCGTTCGAATTCCCGGCGTTTGAAGCCGTGTTGGTATTTGTACCGGCGTCCCCGCATCCGGTAACAAAGCTCGCGAATACAGAAAGAATAAGTGCGTGCCTGAAAGCCATCATTGATCTCCTTTGATAAATTAAAGGTGAAAGTATATTAAATCGGCAAATGATGGACAAAACGTATCGCACCGAACTCTGCAGGATTTTCCTCGTCGAAGCGTTGCCGGAACCATTAACGCCGGCCAGTCGACATCTGCAGCTTTTCGACAATTACATCATCGAAACACGATTACGATTGCGATCGATCCGCCTGCCGGAGACGAAAGAGTGGACGTATCTGCTTCAGCACCGTTTGACCGTACGAGACGGCGATCTTTCCGTCTTAAAGGTCGCGGAAATGCATTTGGACGATGCCGAACATACGCAGCTGGAAACATTCGAAGGGAATGAGATCAGGAAAAACCGTTATTTTCACGAATTCGACGGACGCCTGTTCACATTCGATATTTATCTGGGAGCGCTGTGGGGGCTCAACCGTGCGCGGGTGGATTTTCAAAACGAAGTAGACCTAGCTGCGTTCGTTCCGCCTCCGTTCGCGGTTTTCGAGGTTACAAATGAACCTTTTTTCGATGACGGGAAACTGGTTTATCGGAAGTTCAACGAGGTGAGGGAAGCGGTCGGGAAACTATCTCCTTTATCTGATCTCCCCAATAGAAAAAGCGGACCTTCTGATCCGCTTTACTAAAAGCATTTTCTCATCGCTGAGCCAAGCAGGGATGCCTGACGCTCCAGTCATTTCATTCGCGGCGCCATCGGCACGTTTCGCTCGATCGAGTCCCAGATCTGCAAATATATCTTAGTTTCGCGAGGTATCAAGGCGGTCCAGTTCGAGCCGCCGCGTTTGATATAACCCGCCAGGCGTGCGGGGTTCGAGTTGTATCCCGCGGCCATCAATTGTTCCTGGGTAGCTATCCCAGCTGCAAATGCGTCCGCCACGGTCGTATTTGCGATCAGGTCGTTCCAGGTCCGACGCATGTAAAGCAGCATCGCCTGCGCAGCGTTCACGTGGTTCTGCATCCCAGTGACGAAATCCGGATTAAGCGGCACGTTCGGGTGCCACGAGCGGACCATGCGGTACGTCGAAGGGATCATCTGAACCATCCCGCCGGCACCGGCCGAACTGACCGAATAACGATAGGTCTGGCCTTCATTCAACGCGTAGAGCGTGAAGACATCGTTGAAAATATTCTGGTGGGGTTCGCTACGGAAACGAATGTGGTCGATGTGCTCGACCGTCGCGAGACGTTCCGCTATGTCCGCGATCTTAGGCTGAATCGTTATCCCTTTCTCACGCAGCTTTTCCCGCGCGATGTCGATCACGTTGCGCACGTACAGTCGGCCGGCAGCCACAACTTCGGGCGTCACAAGGCCCGGATGTGTTGACATGTAATACGCCATTTCGACGAATTTGCCGCCGCGGATCACCGGGTATTGGACCATCAATGCCTGATGCGTTTCGCCCAGTTCGTCGGTCAATGCTATTGGAGTATTAACGCCATTGCCGCGGATCGTGCGGACGCGCATCGTGCGTCCGGCCTCGCTTGTCAGAACTTCCTCGTCCTTGACAGACAGGAATTGCTCTTTCGAAATTACGACGTAGTCTATGCGGTTGTATTTCCAATCGTGGAAAGCCAGGCGGACAAATTCGGCGGACCTGCCGTCCGGCATCGTAACCGCTGCCGTGGCGATCGGCTTCGTTTGCAATTCGCGTTTTGCTTCCGTCAGCTTGCTTTTGATATCGCGGAAGCTAAGCGTTTTGCCGGTCTTCACATCGCGGAAATCCGCGCCGGAAATGACCGGCAGCGGCGCGGGCGTATTCCTGATAGCTGCCGTTTTCGGGGCCGGGTCGCTTACAACTACCCGCTTTCGCTCGGTCGCATCGCCGGATTGCGCGGCAATATTCAATGAAGAAACCAGCGCGACGGTAAAACTTAGATAGATCGCTTTCATTCGTATTTAATACTCAGCAATTTCGGGAGATCGGATTTTGGAGATAAGCCGGGTGAATGGCTTGTTGCTGTATAGATTCCGATATCGAGATGTTCGTTGTCAATCAAAAATCGGAAAAAATTATGGTTTACACAAAAAATAATTATGATTCGCCGTGTTTGATGTGAGCGGCGCCGCATGTTCAAATTACAAATTTGATACGAATAACACTCTCACTATGAGTAAATTGTTTGGCACGGACGGGATTCGCGGGCTCGCCGGTGAATTTCCCCTGGACGACGAAACGGTCATCCTGATCGGCGCATCGTTCGCGCGCGTTCTGGCCGAAAAACTCGGTCGGCCGCCGCGGTTCGTTTCGGGCCGAGATACGCGCGAGTCCGGCAAGCATATCGAAACATTGCTGCACAAAGGCGCCGCATTGAGGGGAGCCGTAGGCGAATCTGCCGGCGTGATCACGACACCCGGCGTCGCATACATCACCGCAGAGTTCGGATTCGATGTCGGCGTGGTCGTCAGTGCATCGCACAACCCCTACGTCGACAACGGTGTCAAACTTTTCCTGCCCAACGGTCGAAAGCTGTCTCGATCTCACGAGGAAGCGATCGAGAAATTGGTCAGCGAAGGTCAAAAACTCAACGGAATAGGTGCGATCTCGGGCAATTTAGAAGCAAAATCGACGTATTTAGACAGATATATTGACCATTTGGCGAATAATTTTCCCGGTCTCGATCTTTCTGGCCTGCGGATCGTTATAGATTGCGCGAACGGAGCTGCATCAAAGGCGGCCCCCGAACTTTTCGGGCGTTTCAATGCGAGCTTGACGGTTATAAATGCTTCGCCTAACGGCCGTAATATCAACAAAGACTGCGGCTCGCTGCACTTAGAACATCTTCAGGCACAAGTGGTAGAAGGAAACGCGGATTTTGGGGTCGCGTTCGACGGCGACGCGGACCGCGCGCTTTTCGTAAACGAAAAAGGCGAGATCGTGGACGGCGATGCCACGCTCTGGATCTTGGCAAACCATCTCCATGCGGCCGGCGAACTGCGATCCGGAAGGGTTATCGCCACGGTGATGAGCAATATGGGGCTTGAAGCCGCGTTAAAGCGAATCGGGATCGATCTCGCGCGAACTGCCGTAGGCGATAAATATGTTTTGGAAGAATTGATCGATTCACGGGCCGAGATAGGCGGCGAACAGTCCGGCCACATCATTATTCCGAACAATGGTCTCGTCGGAGACGGGTTGATGACCGCGCTTTCGCTTCTGAACGTACTTGCCGGCTCGCGCAAGCGTTTCTCGGAATTGACTGAAGGTTTTCAAACTTTCCCGCAGATCCTCGTCAATGTGCGCGTGCGGGAAAAGAAACCATTCGAGGATGTCCCCGAGATAGCAGACGCGGCGGCCGTGCTGGAGAAGAAGCTCGGCGATGCCGGCCGTCTTCTGCTTCGATATTCCGGAACAGAAAACCTCGCCCGTGTAATGATAGAAGGAAAAGATCAAATCGAGATCGAGAATGATGCCAAAGAACTCGCTGCTGTGATCCGTAAAGCGATTGGATAGGCCTATGCCAGAGATCGTCACTGTCAAAACCAGGGAAGAATCCGCGGCATATCGGGTTGAGATCGGGCGCGGTTCGCTTTCGAACGCCGGCGAATGGGCGAAAACTGCTCTTGGTAGAGCGCCGAGAGTTTGCGTCATTTCAAACAAAAAGATCTTCGGGCTGTACGGCGACGAACTATTACGAACTCTCTCAACGGCGGGATTCGCGACAAATGTTTATCTGATCGGCGACGGCGAACGCTTCAAAGATTTGAAAACGCTCAGCAAAATCCT
>JAICPV010000407.1 GCA_025929655.1 Pyrinomonadaceae bacterium | reverse complement strand
TGGATAGCCGCTCAGCGACCTTTCTATCGTAGGGACCGCCGGCCTCCGTGAAAGCACCGAACGCATCTGCGGTCAGCACATCCGACCAAAGATAGCTGTAGTACCCGGCTGAATATCCGTCGCTAGAAAAAAGATGTCCGAACTGCGGAGTACGGTGGCGCATCACGATCTCTTTCGGCATTCCAAGCTCGGCGAGCGCCTTTTTCTCGAACGCGTCGGGGTCGATCTTCGTGTCCGGCGTTGCGGCGAGATGCATCTTCATATCGACCAGAGCCGCCGAGAGATATTCGACGGTTGCGAATCCCTGATTGAACGTCGACGACTTCCGGATCTTTTCCACCAGCGACTGCGGGATCGGCTTGCCGGTCTGGTAATGCACTGCGTACTTTTGCAAAACCTCAGGGGTCGAGAGCCAGTGCTCGAGGATCTGCGAAGGGAATTCGACATAATCACGTGCGACATTAGTGCCGGAAAGCGTCGGATAGGTGACGTTGGACGAAAGCCCGTGCAGTGCGTGGCCGAATTCGTGGAACATCGTGATCGCATCGTCCCAGGAGATCAAAAGCGGCTCGCCGGGGTTGGGTTTAACGAAGTTCGAGTTGTTGGAGACGATCGTCGTGATCTCTCCCTTCATCCGCTCCTGGCTGCGATAGTCGTTCATCCACGCGCCGGATCGTTTGCCGTCGCGTGCGTACGGATCAAAATACCAAAGGCCGATGTGCTTGCCTGTCTTACGGTTCGTCACTTCGTAAACCGTCACATCGGGGTGAAACACCGGCACGTTGGTCACCTGTTTGAAATTGAAATCGAAAAGCTCGCCCGCGACCATGAACATCGCGTCGCGCATCTTATCGAGCTGCAAGTATGGCTTGATCTGGTTCTGATCGAGGTCGAATTTTTCCTTGCGGACCTTCTCCATATAATAACGGTAGTCCCATGGTTCGATCTTGATCTTAGAGCCTTCCTTATCGGCTAGAGCCTGCATGTCGGCGACCTCTTCCTTCACGCGTGCGACCGCCGCGGGCCAAACCTGCTCCATCAGCTTCATCGCGTTTTCGGGATTTTTCGCCATCGAATTTTGCAATCGCCAGTGAGCGTGCGTGGGGAAACCCAGCAATTTCGCGCGTTCGGCACGAAGCTGCATGATCTGAGAGATAACCGCGTTGTTGTCGCGTTCATCGCCATTGTCTCCGCGGTTGACGAAGAGACGATACGCCTTTTCGCGCAGGTCGCGTCGTTCCGAATAGGTCAGAAACGGCTCGATCGCCGAACGCGTGTTACGGATCATCCAGCCCTGCTGATTCTTCGATTTTGCCGCAGCGGCAGCAGCGCTTTTAACCGATTCCGGCAACCCGGAGAGGTCGTCTACCTTCGTCAACAAAAGCCAAAGCTGGCTCTCATCTCCCAACAGGTTCTGGCTGAATTTCGTGAACAAACCCGCGAGCTGTTGGTTGATCTCGGACAGTCGTGCCTTTTTCGCGGCGTCCAGCTTCGCACCCTGCCTGACAAAATTGGTGTAATAAACCCAAACGAGACGCTGGTCTTCTGAACTTCGCTTCTTCAGCTCGGGCGAGTTGTACACGGCCTCGATCCTTTTGAAAAGCGTTTCGTTCTGCGTGATCTTATCGGCGTGTGCGGCGAGCTTCGGGTCCATTTCTTCTTCGACCTTTGCGAATTCGTCGTTGTTCATGTTGCTGCCCCAGATCCCGTAGATCGTCTGAACGCGATTCAGTGTTCGGGCAGAATCTTCCAACGCGATTATCGTGTTTTCGAAGGTCGGAGCCGCTTTGTTGCTAGCTATCGCTTCGATCTCCGCGAGGTTTTCCGCCATCGCGGCTTCGAGCGCGGGTTTGAAATCCGCGATCTTTACCTTGTCGAATGCCGGAACGCCACCGTACGGCCCAACCCATTTTTCAGTGAGCGGATTCGCGGCGGCCTCGGCCGGTGCGGCTGAAATGTTGTTGTCCTTCATAACGAAAAGGCCCCCTGCGACCGATGTGATCGCAAGCCCGGTTAAGATGCGTGTGAGCGTTCTCATAATTTTCCTCAAAATAAAGATGAAGTTGAATTGGTTATGGGTGCATCGACAATTTGTTTTCGGTTCGGGACCATCACACGTACCTTTTAACCGCTCAAAGATTACAAAAATGTCACACGGTCGCGTTCAGCATTACAAATTTGTTATAACCCGGCGGCTTGTTCGTACATTTGTAATCAGTTAAGCTGCGTTCTATCAATAAATAGCGACGCAATGCAACACGGCACGCCGGTTGCTAATTGTCGAGCGTTCTAATTCAACCAGGAGCTACAAATGAGCGTAAAGAATGTTTTGCATTTCGCCAGCGACCAGGAGGCGAAATTCGTATCGGTACGTTTCACCGATCTGATAGGTGCATGGCACCATCTGACCTTTCCAATTTCCATGCTATCCGAAGACTCGTTCGAGGACGGTTTCGGTTTCGATGCTTCGAGCCTTCGCGGCTGGGCGGCGATCAACGAATCCGACATGCTTCTGATCCCGGACGCAAACCGTTTTTGGATCGACCCGTTCACCGAGGATACGACACTTTGCCTGATCGCCAACGTAATGGAACCGATCACGAAAGATGGTTACCCTCTCGACCCGCGGTCTGTCGCTGTTCGTGCCGAAAGTTATCTGAAATTCACCGGAATCGCGGACACGGTCAATGTCGGCCCGGAAGCAGAATTCTTCATTTTCGATGAAGCAACATATCACAATGAGCAGCATTCTGCGGGGTTCTCCGTAAATTCCGAAGAGGGCCATTGGAATTCGGGCCGTAAGGGCGACAGGGAAAATCCGAATTACGGGTACCACATCCGCCCGAAAGAAGGCTACGTCCCGGTCGCACCGATGGACACATTGATCGACATTCGAAACTCGATCTCGAGCACGCTTGGCGAGGTCGGTATCGAGGTCGAATGTCACCACCATGAGGTCGCAACGGCGGGGCAGTGCGAGATCGATTTCAAATATTCGAATATGCTGACCACG
>JAICPV010000030.1 GCA_025929655.1 Pyrinomonadaceae bacterium | reverse complement strand
GATCTCTTTTATCTCTTCGAAAGAATTTTGTCCGCTTCCGAGTGTCAAAACGTTCGCACCGTTGTGCTCGCGAGAATTTCTCGCGAGTGCAGTCGAGTAACATGCGGCAGCACGCACGCCGGGAACTTTGTTGGCTGCCATCGCGCTGCCGATCCCCGCTCCGTCGATGATGATTCCCGCATCGACGTGTTTTGAACCAACAGCCGTAGCGACCGCGTGCGCGAAATCGGGATAGTCGACCGCGTCAGTGGAATTGGTCCCGAAATCGCGTATCTGAATTCCGAGATCGGACAAAAAAGATTTCAGCTGCTCCTTCATCGGAAAACCGCCGTGGTCGGCGCCGATGGCGATCGATTTTATTACGAGCCCAGCTTCCCGCGGCTGTTTTCGAATAAGTTCGATTCCCTTCTCGCTGACGATGTCTGCTGCCAGCGGCGTAAACTTCGCGTTTGCTCCGATGCGAACCCGTGAACCGTTTTCCAGTCCCCGCAGGTCGTCTTCGGTGATCAGCGATTTCGAGGATTCGTCGCGATCGTATTCCCGATCGTGTTTTTCCTTCAGCGAATTCACGATAAGGTGTTCAGGATGATGTTTTTCTGATGACAATGTTTCCGGTTCTGCGGGCACCGACGCCAGGACCTCGCGCACCATCGCCCGCACGCGGTCGCGCGTGCTTAAGCGGTCTTCCTGTTTCTGATCAGCCATGAATGGATGCGGGCAGCCTGCTTGTAAATTATAAACCGTTTGAATAGTATTGCTAAAAATCGTTATCCCGAAACAGCCAATATGACAGCCGAACCGACCCTGAAAGCCGCAACGGAATTTACAAATCCGAATCTCGAAGTTCTGTTTTCCCAGCAGCAGATCTCCGACCGCATTCGAGACCTCGGCGCCGAGATCACCCGCGACTATCTCGAAAAAGACCTGGTTTTGGTCAGCGTGTTGAAAGGTTCTTGTGTTTTCCTTGCGGACCTGATGCGTGCGATCGATCTCAAAATGACGATCGATTTCATGTCGGTTTCAAGCTACAAGAACGAGCTGAAATCGACAGGCGACGTGGAAATACTGAAAGATCTGAGCAATTCGATCCGCGGAAAGGACGTTCTGGTCGTGGAGGACATTATCGACACCGGGCTTACTTTGACCCGGCTGCTCGAGATACTAGGGTCGCGAGGTGCGAACTCGATCAAGCTCGCCAGTTTTCTGGATAAGCCGGAGCCGCGGATAAATAAAGCATTACAGATCGATTATACCGGCTTCGTAGTGCCGAATAAATTCGTCGTCGGCTATGGCCTCGACGCCGCCGGCCGCTACCGCAATCTGCCGTTCATAGCGGTCGTAAAAGACCCGTCGCGAGCCTAGGCACCGGTTGCGTCAACCGAGGGGTCGAATCTCCGCCGGCTCGCCAGCAGTCCTTTGAAAATGAAGAACATCGCGAAAAGGTGAAAGCCAAACGCGAAGATCTCGCGATAACCCAGCAGCACGACCGCATCAACAAAATATAAAAACAGCCCGAGGATAAAAGCGATATCGCTTCCCTTCCAGGCGAAGTAGCCGAATGCAGCCAAAATTCCCGCGATCGCGATCTGCAGCAATATCGTGCCCCATCGAAGAGTATCGGAACCGCTGGCAAGGGCCCGCGCGTCCAGGTACTCGTTTACGCCGAGTCCAATGAAATGGGTTTGAAAGTTTACGAAATAAACCAAAAAGGTGCTTAGAACGGCCGCGATCGCGACCCAGTAAAACCAACTTGCGCCCGTGCGCATTTCTGAAACCTTCGACTGATAAGTTTCGATGTCGGCGAGATTGGCGGCATTTTCCATGGTCCGTTCTCCTATGTTTGGTGTGTATTTGCCGATTTTAGCACAATATTTCCGGTTATTCAGGAATTTACCGGCGGCGGACGTCAGCGGCGAATGCGGAGCGTTGACTAGTCCGAAATGGATGCGTATAATTTGGTCTTTTCGGCTATTGGGTGATTTCTCGCCCAGACGCCGGACGGAGACTTGAAAGATGAGTTACGCAATTATAAGAACCGGCGGGAAGCAGTTTCCTGTTGAAGCAGGACAAACGCTGCGCGTTCCCACGATCGATGCCGACGCCGGTAAAAGGGTCGACATCGAGGCGTTGGTCGTCGGGGCGGGCAAAGACGCCAAGATCGGTGCCGCTTCTGTTTCCGCGACCGTCGTCGGTCACGGCCGCGGCGAAAAAGTGATCGTTTTCAAAAAGAAACGCCGCAAACAGTACAAGCGCAAACAGGGCCACAGGCAGGGATACACGGAAATTAAGATCGAAAAAATTTAAATTCCAAATTCCAATTTGATTCATTTTTCAATCTGGAATCCGGAATCTTGAATTCGGAATAGCGTTATGGCACATAAGAAAGGTGTAGGATCATCACGGAACGGCCGCGATTCGCATTCGCAGCGGCTTGGCTTGAAGAAATTCGGCGGCCAGCATGTTCTCGGCGGCAACATTCTCGCGCGTCAGCGCGGTACGAAATGGAAGCCCGGCAAAAACGTCGGCCGCGGCAAGGACGACACGTTGTTTTCGTTGATCGAAGGATTTGTTAAGTTCGAAGACAAAGGCCGGAAAGGAAAGTTTATCAGCGTTTACGCCGAGCAACCGTCGGCTCAAACCGCCGCTTAATAGGTATTCACCAGATTTAATAAAGCACATGTTCCGACATGTGCTATTTTTTTTTGGGAACGAACGGATCGAAATCGGTTAAAATATGGGCGTGAAACCGGGAGAAGAACTTTTGTTCAGGGCATTGCTGATCTGAAAGAGGGTCGCGAAACAGTATATTCGCTTCTGGTATCCATCGGCGCCTATCGGCTTAGACGCGCCGGGATCGCGGTGCCGGAAAATGACTTTGCCAACCCGGAACATCGCCTTTACGATCTTCTTAGCAAAGAAGACTCCGACTCCGCGTTCGCGATACAACGTCTGGATTCGTAGACTCATTTCAGCGAATCAAGAAGCAAAAACTACCTATTGAACGAGTTGCGAAATATTCGTAAAAAAAATATTTTTTGACGAATTATTTTTCTTTTCCACAGGCGATCTGCCTGTCAAAATCTGGTGCAAAAAAGTTAACTTGTGCATCGTAAAAACTTGTTCGATTTTCCACAATTTTATCCACAGGCGGCATCCACGGTTTTCCACAGGTAGGGCCTGTAAGTTGTTGAAAATAAGCGATTTGTTAAAGCATTTTCTACTTGACTTGTGTTTTTTAGCGCGTATGATGGCATACATAGTCAGATTGCTTACGGGCGGTTTGACCGGCACCGGGAGGTGGAACGGATGTGGCGACACATCGTTCGATGGCAAAGACAGCGGAATGGATTTGCCAGTGGACGCCCGGAGTCGAAGCCGAAAGGCTTGCTGGAAAGATCTTCGGATCTTTCGAGTTACCCGGATAAAAACGGGTAACGCTCAACGGCACTGATCAGCCTGCGAGTGCATATGCCGCTTAATATCTTCGGATGTTAAGCCTCGTTGCCGGGGACGTAACCGGCGGTGGAGGAAAAGCCACCAGAACAAAAACCTAATGGCACCATGCTCCCTTCGGGTGAGCTGCGAACCCTTCGAAAGTTGGTTTCGGGTGCTGACCGGAGGCAGGTTCCCCGCAGAACCGCTTCGGAATACAAAAACCCGGCGAATGACGCGTGTACATGCGATTTTCGCCAAACCCTTGAAGAATACTTCGGTGTTCGATAAGGACAACGAGGGCGTCGTTTTGAGCGATCAAGACGACGCTTTTGTTTTTTTGTGAAGGTGCAAAAGCGGCTCAGAATGCACGGCGATTCAGGGGGCGGGCCGCCTGCTTTCGAGGTTTATTCATACCGCAAAGCATCGATCGGGTTCAACCTCGCTGCCTTCCAAGCGGGCAGAAAGCCGAATAATATTCCGAGGCCAACAGACACGCCAAACCCGACGACGGGCGCCCAGAACGGAATGTACGTCGGCAAGATCATCTGTATAAGCAGCGAAAGCAATATCCCGATGATTATCCCAAGAACGCCGCCCAAACCTGTCAGTGTTGCCGCCTCAATCAAAAACTGCGTAATAATATCCTTGCTCCGCGCTCCGATCGCCTTACGAACACCGATCTCCTTCGTGCGTTCCGTGACGGAAACCAGCATTACGTTCATCACGCCGATACCGCCGATCAACAGGCCGACGCTTGAGATGGCAACCATCAGAATAAAAATCCCCCCAGTTATCGCCCCGAACTGTTCAATGATCTCGTCTGAAGTTTGAACACCGAAATTATCTTTTTGCCCAGACGCGACGTTTCGTTCACGTCGCAGGATCAAGCGGATCTCCTCGAGTGCCTCCTGAAGCTTTCCCGGCTTTGCGGTCGCCATAATGAAGCAGTCTTCGTTTGCCGGATAAAGCTGCTTGATCGTCTTGAACGGCAAGTAAACCGCCTTGTTCTCATTATTAGGATCGTCGGCGCCGACTAGAAATATTTCCCTTTCTTTTAATACGCCTATCACGCGGTATTGGCGGCCTTCGATCTGTATCTCCTGATCGATGGCATTGGAATACGGAAACAGCGTATTCGCGACGTCTATCCCAATAACAGCAACTTTTGCCCTTGTAGCCTCTTCATCCGCGGTGAAATAACGGCCCTCGGTAAGGCTGGTGACACCCATTAGGAAATAATCGGAAGCCGCTCCCTGAACGGTTGCGGTCGTCATTTCTATCTCACGGTAGCGGACGTTGATCCGGTCGGCGAACGGCCCTGCCATAAAATCCACCGGGGACATGAACGGCGTTACATATTCACAATTCCGGCAATCGGATCGTATCGCGTCGGCGTGCTTTTCCGTCAGCGGTTTCCGCATCCGCTCTTCAGCCGACGGATTAAAGTTGAATCCGGGTTCGAATTTGAAAGCATAGATCGAGTTTGTGCCGAACGACTCGATCTCCTTCGAAACCTTTGCATCGATCCCCGAAACGAACGCAGCGATCACAATGACAGTCGTCGTTCCGACCACGACACCGAGGATCGTCAAGAACGAGCGCAGTTTGTGGTGGCGCAGCGTATCGAACGCCATCAGGAAGTTCTCGTAAAATGAACCTGTAAAAAGCCTCATCCTTGAACTTTCAGTCTGCTCTCAATGCCTCGATCGGATCCAGTCTGGCGGCCTTCCACGCGGGGTAGACTCCAGAAACCAACCCGACACTGCTCGAAACGACAAGCGAGATCGTCACCCAAACAAGCGGTAACGCCGTCGGAATACCGAAAACCACAGCAACGAATTTCGCGATCAGATAAGCGACCGCCACGCCGATCGAACCGCCAACTAATGCCAAAGTGGTCGATTCGGCAAGGAACTGTTTGAGTACGTCCGACTGCCTTGCGCCGATGCTTTTGCGGATCCCAATCTCCTTGGTTCGTTCGGTCACGCTTACGAGCATGATGTTCATGATCACAATGCCGCCGACGATCAGCGAGATCGACGTAACGCCGATAGCTGCCACCTGGATCGTCCCAAATATCGCATCGCGAAGCTGATTGATGGCGCTCGGCGTAACTATCCCGAAACTGTCTTTCTCGTCCGGCTCCACCTTGCGCCGAACCCGCATCAGGGTCCGCACCTGCTCGATTGCGTCGTCGTAAGTTTCCGGTGTCGTCGAAGCGACCGTTATGGAGATCGATCTTCGAACGCCGTAAACGGTAAGAAATGTCTGTAACGGAATCGAAACGTACATGTCCCGCGTTTGCCCGAACGCCGAGCCCTGTTCCTTCCCGACACCAATGACCTGATAGGTTCGTCCGTCGACTTTTAAGATCCGGCCGACCGCGCCGCCGGTAGGAAAAAGCTTGTCTGCGAGCTCCGAACCTATGAAACAGACAAAACGTCTGGATTCGTCTTCCGCATCGATGAAGTAACGCCCCTCACGCTCCTCAATGCCCTGGATCCCATGCAAACTCGGCGACACGCCGCTGATCTGGACATTGAAAAGAGTGGTTTCGTCGTACTTAACATCGGCCATTGTCGCTGCTTTTCCGGCAGCGGCCCCGATCGATCCGTCGAGTGCTTCGATAGCTTTCAGATCGTCTATCGTTACATCTTTGTTTTTCCGTCTCGCAGCGTTCATCGCTTCGACGCTGGAAAAATCTTCGATCGAGAACCGCTGCACGCTGAAGGCATTCGTGCCGATGTTCGCGATCTTGTCGTCGACGTACGCATTGAATCCTTCGATCAGTGACACAACGACGATAACCGTGCCGACGCCGAAAATTACGCCCAGCAGCGTCAAAAACGAGCGCAGCTTGTGCGACAGGATCGACCCGAATGCAAGTTTTAATGCCTCGGTAAACGGCATAAAGCAGTACAGTTATTATTTAATGATACGAAACGGAAAACCCAACGGTTTCCGATGTTTTTTGCTAAGCCACCTGGCAAATTCTACAATTTAATTCTGTGTTCATCGACCGCGCAAAGATCAGGGTCAAGGCCGGAGACGGCGGAGACGGCGTAACAGCGTTTAGGCGCGAGAAGTTCGTCCCGCGCGGCGGGCCTTCCGGAGGCGACGGTGGTGTCGGCGGCGATGTTTGGATAGAAGCCGACGAAGGGCTCAACACGCTCCTTCATCTTCGTTACAACCCCGAACACAAAGCCGAACGCGGCCGGCACGGCGAAGGTTCCAACCGCTTCGGCAAAGACGGCGAGTCATTAACGATAAAGGTCCCCGTCGGAACCCAGGTGTTCGACGCCGGGACAAATGAACTGCTGTTCGATTTCACGGAATCCGGCCAACGGCATTTAGCGGCGAAGGGCGGAAAAGGCGGTTGGGGCAATGCGCATTTCGCTACGCCGACAAAACGTGCTCCGAAATACCATTACACCGGCCGGCCCGGCGAGGAACGCGAACTGCAGCTGGAGTTGAAACTGATCGCCGATGTCGCATTGGTTGGACTCCCAAACGCTGGAAAATCAACCTTGATCTCTGTGATCTCTGCTGCGAAACCGAAGATCGCAGATTACCCGTTCACCACATTGGAACCGAATCTCGGTGTCGTCGATATGGGAGATTTCAATACGTTTGTCATCGCGGATATCCCGGGCCTTATCGAAGGCGCCTCCGAAGGCGCGGGACTCGGCGATCGATTTCTTCGGCACATCGAACGGACGAAGTTGATTCTTCACCTCGTGGATGTTTCCTCCGCAGATCATCAGAGCGTCTCTGACGCTTACGCAACTATCAACCGCGAGTTGCGAAAATACGATCCGCAGCTAGCTTCGCGGCCGCAAATTGTAGTTGCGACAAAAACGGATGCGCTGGACGATCCGGCAAGGCTTGAGGAGCTTAGATCGGTCGCCCAAAAAGACGGCCGCGAGTTTTTTGAGATCTCTTCAGCTACGAGAAAGGGCATCGATCAGCTTGTGACAAGAGTTTCGGATCTCCTTCGTGAAATGCGTGAGGAACCTGTGATCGGGGAGGCTGCCGGAAATTGAATCGCGTAGCTGTTTTCGGTGGCACTTTCGATCCGGTACACAATGGGCATCTAATGATAGCCCGAAAGCTGATCGACCGGTTCGAACTCGACCTTTTCGTATTCATTCCTGCTTTCCATGCACCACATAAGCCGGATCGGAAGCCTACGTCAGCATTTCACCGCTTTGCAATGCTCGCACTTGCGACGGAGGCTGAAAAGAAAATGATCGTTTCCACTCTCGAACTCGAAAAGGGCGAGCCGAGATACTCGGTCGAAACGATCCCCGAACTGAAAACGATCTACCAAGGCTGGAAGCTTTTCTTCGTGATGGGCGCGGACTCGTGGTCCGACATCAGAACGTGGAAGGAATGGGAAAATGTCTTACTTTCGACCAACCATATTGTGGTATCGCGGCCGGGATACGAGATCGAAACGGGCCATGTTACGGGCGCGGTTCGCGATCGAATAATCGATCTGCGAGCGGAGGCGCGCACGCTCGAATCGGAAAGCGTACATGATTCGATCTATTTCACCGATCTGGTTTTTTACAACACGTCCGCGACAGAGCTTCGGGAAGACCTGAGCGACGGCAAACTCGATCGTGAGCAGGACCTTCAGAAAGAAGTTGCAAAATACATCGAAAAGTACGAACTTTATTAACGATGGAAGAATTACAGGAAAAAACGCTTCACCGCGAAACGGTTGCGGTCGAGGTCGTGAAAAAGCATTTGCCATTTACCGAACTGGACGAGGAAGTTCAGCTCGCAATCCGTTGCGCCGATGATAAGAAGGCGACGCGGATCACTGTGCTCGATCTGCGCTCGATCGCAAGTTTTACCGAGTTCTTTGTGATCGCCGACGGTACCAATCAACGACAGGTGCAAGCTATTGCTGACGAGATAAATGAACAATTGAAGAAGCAGGCTGGCCGGCGGCCCGTTCGCATCGAAGGTTATAAATCCGCCGAATGGGTTCTCCTGGATTACGGGGATTTCATTGTTCATTTATTCAACAAAGAGGCCCGGGATTTTTACGATCTCGAACGACTTTGGCGCGACGCGGGGAAGGTGGACCTGCCCGAGAGCATGAAAGCTTCTGCCGGGTAAACGTTAATGAAATTTCGGTTCGTCTGGGTCGGCAAGACCCGAAATAAGAATTGGAAGGCGCTTCAGGACGAATATCTGAAGCGTCTTTCTCATTTTGTTCCCTGCGAGATCAGGGAAGCAAAAGATGCCGCTGGTCCGAAAAGCCGCGAAACAGAAGGCAACCGGATCCTGGAATTATTGAATCCAAAGTCCTTCGCCGTTCTCCTCGACCCGGCCGGCACGGCCTTGGACTCACTTGCTCTCGCGCGTCGCATAGGCAAATGGGAAAACAGTGCAAACAAAGAGATTGCCTTCATTATCGGCGGGGCTGAAGGAGTGTCATCTGCGGTTGCCGAGAGGGCCGACGATAGGTTATCCTTATCGTTTCTGACTTTTACCCATGAGATGGCTCGTGTGGTCCTGTTGGAACAGCTTTATCGGGCTTATACGATATCGAGAGGTTTTCCGTACCATAATGAGTAAATTGAAAGCCAAAGAGGCGAAGGAAATCAAAGAAAAGCTCCTTAAGGAGCGCGAGCTTATCGTCCAAAAGCTCAACGGAAATGATCTCTCGATCGACGATTCGGAAACGCCCGACCCCGTCGATCTCGCCGTGCGGAATTATTCCAAAAACGTCATGCTCGCGGTTTCCGAAAATGAAAGCAGGCAGCTTGCCCTGATCGACGAGGCTCTGCGGCGTGTCGAGGAGAAGGAATACGGCGAATGCCAAAATTGCGGCAAAGAGGTGAACCCCAAACGCCTCAGCGCCATCCCCTGGGCGCGTTACTGCATTGACTGCCAGCAGCTCGTCGAACAGGGTCTACTGGACGAAGAAACCGCCTAACAGCTTTCAATCTTTAAATTACATTTCAATCGCTCTAATATCTCTACGGTAAATGTTTCGCGCCGTACGAGATAATCTTTACTCGACACTCTTCCCCGCGGTATGCCTGTGCTGCGGCGCAAGCATCACGACGCCGTCGTTAGGGAATGCGTGCGCGGATTGCTGGAATCAAACTAATATTTTCGACGAATGCTTACCGCTTTGTAACAAATGCGGGCGGCCGGAGCCTTCCGCAAGCCGGTTGAAATGCTGGCAGTGCGACGGCCATGAATACGATAGGGCTAGATCCTTGGGTATTTATTCTTTCGCATTGAAAGCTGCGGTGGTTGGGTTGAAGACGCAGCCGCATCTGTCGCCGAAATTGAGACAGCTCCTTGCTGAAGCCTTCGATAAAAACGGTTTTGCAGACTCGACGTTGATCGTTGCGGTCCCACTTTCGCGGCAGCGAAAACTCGAACGAGGGTTCAATCAGGCGGAGGTGATCGCCCAAGCTTTGGGCCGAACCGCAGGCATTTCTGTGGACGCGCATAGCCTCGTTCGAACGAAGCATTCGCCCATCCATCGCGCCGGCATGGACGAGAAAGCCCGAGATCTCTCGGTCAAGAACTCTTTCGATGTAGCTCGGCCGAAGCTGATCGATGGACAATCCGTCTTATTGATCGACGACGTTCTCACGACGGGAGCCACCGCGTCATACTGCGCAAAAGCCTTGAAGCGTTGCGGTGCGTCTGCTGTCAACGTCCTTACGCTCGCACGTGCCGTGTGATCACGGCGTGTCGAATTTCGGCACGGGCTGATCGCCGTTGAGTCCCCACTGTTGCGTAACGAAGATGCCGGCGGAACTGCCGATCACGTACCATCTGCCATCGGAAGGTCGAAAGACCGCCATGTCGTCGATGGCGTCGCCGTCCCAATCACTAGCCACCGGAATATCCGGCTGAAGGCCCCAAGCCTGTACGATAATGTGATTATTGGAGCTCTGCCACAGATACCATTCACTGGACGAAGGCCGGAAAACCATCAGGTCCGACCTACCGTCGCCGTCGTAATCACCCGGCATCGGAATATCTTCCTGCAGGCCCCAGCCGTTTATAAAGAACGCGCCGTTCGTGCTGTTGATCGTATACCACGTGCCGTTGCCGGGCCGCCAGACCGTGTAATCCATTCGGTTGTCACCATCGAAATCGGAAGGGGCCGGAACGTCGCCGGGTAAGCCCCATGCTACCGAGATCACGCCGCCGTCGGTCGATCTCCGCGTATACCAGGTGCCCTCGGAACCCCGAAAAAGGTTCAGGTCCGCTTTTCCATCGCCGTCGAAATCACCGGCTTTAGGCGTATCACCGTCGAGCCCAAATTGTTCGAATGCAAAAGTGCCGTCCGCGCTTCTTATCCAGTACCACGTTCCGTTCGTCGGCCGGTAAACCGCGACGTCGGCCCGGCCGTCACCGTCGAAATCTTCGGGCGTCGGAATGTCGCCGGACAGTCCGAATTGCAGCGCCGAAAAATGGCCGTTTGAGCTGTTGGCAATGTACCAGGTGCTGTCCGAAGGCCGATATACCGAACGGTCCGCCTTCAAGTCGCCGTCGAAATCCGCAGCGGTGCGGTTTCCCAATATTCTGTCGATGCCGCCGCCGAACTG
>JAICPV010000031.1 GCA_025929655.1 Pyrinomonadaceae bacterium | reverse complement strand
GCCCCTCACGGCAAATGAACTGCAGCAGATGACGGGGCGGGCCGGTCGACGCGGGAAGGACAACGTCGGCTTTGTTGTTCTCTCTCCGGGGCAATTCCAGAAGCCGCGCGTGATCGCTGAACTACTGAGGTCGAACCCCGACCCTTTGGAATCAAAGTTCCGCGCGACATACACCAGCCTGCTTAATCTGCTGGATGCGTTCGGATCATTTAAAAACGTCCGCGAGATCGCGGAGCGGAGCTTTGCGTTTCGGAATCAAGCGCGCAAAGGCGATATCTGGCGGCCTTTTGCAAATCGGGCAAAAGTTCTCGATCATTTCGGATATCTCGACTACGACTCACAAAAAGTCACAGATTCCGGCAAATGGCTGGCCGATCTAAGGCTTGACCGACCCTTGCTTGTCGGCGAAGCAATAAAGAACGGGCTCTTTCAGGAGATCGACCTCAAGTCCGCGGCCGGTCTGATGGCTTCGCTCGCCTCCGACCCCGACCGCGATTACGGCAGCCTTCGTCTGAGCGATCCGCTGATGGACGCGGTAGCTTCATTGGAAGATATAATTTACGAGGTGTCGCGAGTTGAATGGCGGTTCGGTGTGGATCCGATCGAGGAAATAAATCTTTCCGCTGCGGCCGCTGCCGAATCCTGGGCCGGCGGTTCGTCTTGGACCGATCTCGCTAGACGCACCCGCGCCGACGAGGGCGACCTCGTCCGGCTTCTTTCACGAACCGGCGAAGCGTTGATGCAGATCGCGCATCTAAAGGATTCGAATGCAAAGGCCGCCGCGCTGGCCCGCGATACGGCCGAGGCGATCTTGCGAGAACCCGTCCGCTGAGGCCCGGGCACCAGCAGATTGAACTTTTCGGTGTAAGTGTGTAAGTTGTAATTGATCGCCGTTTTATGAAGGATGCATTTGATTTCGAGCCGGATTTCGACCTTGAAGATGAATTTCAGGACGAACTTTCGGAATTTGACGATCTGATAGACGAGGGCGAAAACGTCGTCCTGCGCACCGCCATATTGCAAAAGAACAATATGGTCGCGTTGCTTTGCATCAAAAGCGCGACGGCGGGAGCAGCGATCTGTCGTGTCGACCCGCGCGAGGCTGTGCCTGCGGTCCAACTGTACGACGATAAGAACGCCGCTCTCGAATGGTTCACAAAAAGTCTCCGCACAAGCAAACAAAACGGCTGGAGCGTCGTCTACGACGGCCTTCCGCTTCAAGGCTGATCGGTCGGAAACGGGAACGGTAGTGACCGGGTTCTTCCGAGCATTTCCAAAAGCTCGTTGCTACCGCTTCGGGTTCTGACAAGAATGCTTCTCGCTATCGACATCGGCAACTCGCTCATCAAATTCGGTGTTTTTGATGGCGATGAACTGATAGACAAGTTCTCGATCGCCACCCGACGAGACTACAGCGCCGAAGAGCTTCATTTCGACCGCCTTCAATTTTCCAGCGGTAAATTCCTGAAGATCGACCGCACGATGGTTTCAACAGTCGTGCCGGAATTGATAGCCCCGGTCCGCGAGGCGTCGCAGACGCAGTTCAAGGTAACACCCGTTTTCGTCGATCACAATGCGGATTTCGGTATCGAAAATAAATATGATCCCCCGACCGCGGTGGGGATCGACCGCCTGGTAAACGCATCGGCGGCGGTCGAAAAATATGGCAAACCAGTTATCGTGTGTAGTTTTGGGACGGCGACCGTCATCGACGCGGTGAACGAAAAGGGCGAATTCTTAGGCGGCGTGATCGCCCCGGGCGCCAAAATGATGGCCGCCTCGCTTCACGAGAACACTTCGCAGCTGCCTTCGGTTCAGATCGAGATTCCTGACGGCGTGATCGGCTCGACTACGATCGACGCGATGCTCTCTGGGGTGGTCAACGGCCAGATCGCTATGGCGGACGGACTCATAAGAAGAGTCGCGTCCGAACTTGGCACGAAACCGCGCGTCATCGCGACCGGCGGGTTTGCAAGAATGATCGGGGACGGCATCAAAACCGTCTCCGTGATCGATGAACACCTCACTCTCGACGGCCTTCGACTTCTATCCGAAAGATCGTAGGTAAATTTCGAACTGGATTTCAATTCGAAGAAGTCACGGATTCGGTGCTGCTCTCTTCGATCTTTGCGATCTCCCGATAATAATCCCCCAGCAAGCGGTCAGCGGATCCGGCGAATATCTCCGCTTCGAGCAGACCCATTCTGTGCAGCCGGAATTTCAGCGATGTCCATAGCACCCCGATCCCATATTTCACGCTTCGGGCGAAATTGATCGACGAAGCCTCGGTAAAGTATCGCGCCGGCGTTGAGATCTCTCCGATCCGACAGCCGAAATGGACGGCCTGAGCGAGCATTTGATTGTCGAAGAGGAAATCGTCGGAGTTCGCGTCCAGCGGGAGCGTTTCGAGGACCTCGCGGGTGAAAGCACGGAAACCCGTGTGATATTCGGAAAGCTTGAAATTGAGAAGAATGTTTTGAAAGAGCGTCAGAAAGCGGTTGGAAAAATACTTGTAGAGCGGCATTCCGCCCGCAAGAGCGCCCTTGCCTAGTATTCGCGAACCGATCACGACGTCGTATTCGCCGTAAGCTATCATTCCCGCCATCGGAACTATCAGGTTCGGCGAATACTGGTAATCGGGATGCACCATGATCACGATGTCGGCACCGCGGCCAAGCGCCTCGCGATAACATGTTTTCTGGTTTCGCCCGTAGCCGAAATTCCTGTCGTGGCGGAATGTTGTCAATCCAAGCTCGACTGCTAAGGCGACGGTTTCGTCGGAGCTCCCGTCGTCGACCAGAACGATCTCGTCCACAATATCGCGCGGCACATCGCCGACGGTGGCAGCAATGGTCTTCGCAGCGTTGTATGAAGGCATCACGACGAAGATGCGTTTTCCGTTAAGCATAGGTTCCGAGGCGATTTTACATCATATCGGGAACTGTTACCGTTCCGCGGCGTATCTGATAACATTGAAATGATGAAAGTTTTGCTCGCAGACGAATACGGTTTCTGCTTCGGAGTCGAACGCGCGGTCGAAATGGTCGAGGAGGCCGTTGCTGCCGGCGAGACGGTTCGAAGCCTCGGGCCCTTGATCCACAACAAGCAGGAGATGCAGCGGCTCGCTCACGAGGGCGTTACAGCGATCTCGGAACCGGTACAGATACGTCGCGGCGAGACCGCGGTCATCCGCGCACATGGCGTTACGCCGGGCGTACAGCAAGAGCTCGAGGAAAAGGCGTCGAAGGTCGTCGACGCGACCTGTCCTTTCGTCACACGCGTCCAGAGGCTGGCATCGCGTGCTGCTGCGAAAGGCCGACATGTCATTGTCGTTGGCAATCCCGACCATCCCGAGATGATCGGCGTCAAAGGATATGCTCCGGACCATGCGTTTGTGATCCGGGACGAAACCGAAGTTCCGGATCTTCCGCAATTAAATAAACCGCTTGTCGTTTCGCAGACAACGATCAAACTGAAAACCTTCTTCGACACAGCTGAAGCCGTTAAGACCAAAACGGACGACGAGGTCGAGATCGTCAACACGATCTGCTCGGCGACGCGCGACAGGCAGGAAGCGGCCCGCGCTCTCTCGGGTATGGTTGACGCGTTTTACATCATCGGCGGCCGCCATTCGTCGAACAGCGTAAAGCTCCTCGCCGTTTGCAAAGAGCAGTGCGAGAAAAGCTTCCTGATCGAAACCGAGGAAGAGATCAATGACGCGGACCTGGCCGGTGTAAAACAGGTCGGTGTTACCGCTGGTGCTTCAACTCCGGAATGGCTGATCCAGCGAGTTGTAAATCATTTGGAGTCTCTCGGCAATTCCCAGGCGCTCAAGCCGTAAAGCGTTACCTCGCATAGAATTTCGTAAGTTCGCGTATGCGGACCCAATCGGCCGAATTCAATTGTTCGTCGCTCATCCGCCACGTCCAATTATTGTCCATCGAACCCGGCGTGTTCATCCGGGCGGAATTGTCGAGCCCAAGCACGTCCTGCATCGGCACGATCGCGATCTCGCCGACCGAACTGAACGCTTCTGCGATCATGTCCCAATTGATCTCCTTCCCGCTGCTCTTCAGGTATTTCAGGCAATACTTGATATGCGGCTGCCTGCGCGGCTTCGAGCCTGACTTAAGCCAGCCTACGGTCGTTTCATTGTCGTGCGTCGCCGTGTAAACGGCGGAGTGCGGTACGTGATTGTGCGTCAGGTGGATATTATGCGCGTCACCGCCGAATGCGAATTGCAGCACCCGCATAGGCGCGATCCCGAACGAATCTCGCAGCTCTTCAACTTCTTTTGTGACCTCACCCAGGTCTTCGGCAATGAACGGCAGATCGCCGATCAATTGCGTGAGCAATTCAAACAGTTCCCAGCCCGGCACATTGACCCATTCGCCATTTTCCGCAGTCGTGTGATCGCCGGGCACCTGATACGCGCGCGTGAGGCCGATAAAATGATCGATCCGCACGATGTCGAAAAGACGCAGGTTTAGTTTCACGCGCTCGGCCCACCAGCTAAACCGATCCGCCCGCATCGCCTCCCAGTCGTAAACCGGAAAGCCCCAGAGCTGCCCGGTTGAGCTGAAGTAGTCCGGCGGTACGCCTGCGACGTAAGCCGACGAGCGGTCTTCGTTTAGTTTGAATTTCGATTGATTGCACCAAACGTCCGCGGAATCGTAGTTAACATAAATCGGGATGTCGCCGATGATGCGTAGGCCTTTTTCGTTCGCATATGCTCTGATCTCTTGCCATCTTGTGAAAAAGAGGAACTGTCGGAACTTCTCTTGAAAAATGCGATCGTCATGATCCCCGAGAGCCTGTTTTATCGCTTCGGGCTCTCGATTCCGCAGGCGCTCATCCCATTCGTTCCAGGGCTTGTATTCGTTAGCTCGGCGCAGAACCTGAAACAGCGAATAGTCGTCGAGCCAGAACCAATTTTCCCCGCAGAAGCGATGAAATTCATCTGCGAGATCCTGGTCTTTCGTGTTCCTGAATTCATCGTATGCATCTGAAGAGCTGTCGCCTTTGCTCAACAGATCGACATTACCCGCGAACGCGGAAAGGCAGCCGTAGGGCGAGCCGCCGTAACCGGTTTGATTGAGCGGCAAAACCTGCCAATATTTCTGTCCTGCATCCGCCAATCGATCGATGAATGCTTTCACCGAGCCCAGATCGCCGGTCGGCAAAGACGTAATGTGAAGCAGGATACCCGCGCCGCGTTCAAATCGCATGGAATTAGTTTACATATTCTCTGCAAGGAAAATGTATTGAACCGGCCCTCCTGCTCGGCCGCGGTTGGGCCTGAAGGTGATAAAATAATGTAAATGAGATTTCTGCATATCGCAGATGTGCATCTCGGCTGTACGAGATACCAGCTCGCCGAAAGCCCGCGGGATTTCTTCGAAGCGTGGATGGACGTACTGCGCCGCTACGCCTTGTCGGAACCGCCTGCGTCAGCGGGCGGCCAGTCCGGTAAGAAAGTGGATTTCGTAATTATGTGCGGCGATTTCTTTCACAAGAAGGCAGTCCCGCCAGAGACGATGAATTACGCCGTCGAAGGGCTCGGGCTGCTGAAAGCACACGGCATTCCGGTCATCACGATCGAAGGCAACCACGATCAGCATTACAAAGATACCGATTATAGCTGGCTGCGGAGCCTTGCCAACTGGAGTTTTGTTCACCTGCTTGAGCCGGAGGTGCGGGATGGCGAGATCCGCTATTCAGCATGGCATTCAGATTCAAAACGCGGCGGTTTCATCGATATTGGCAGGGCGCGTATTTTCGGCTCGCATTGGTACGGAGCGACGGGAAATCAAATGATCCCGAAACTGATCGACGCGATCCGCGAAAAACGTCGCGACGGCGCGTTCCATATTCTGCTGCTGCATACCGACGTCGAAGGGCATCAGATGCATCCGATCCCTGCATTGTCGATCGAGTCGCTCAACAAGCTCAAGGAGGTTGTCAATTACGTCGGTCTCGGGCACACGCACATGCATTACGAGATCGAAAATTGGGCGTTTAACCCCGGTTCGATCGAGGTGACAAATATCAGCGAATACCGCGAAACGCGCGGAGCGTTCGTTGTCGAGGTGGGAGAAGACAATTCCGTCTCGGCCGAACACGTGACGGATTATCATCACAGGCCGTTCTTTCGATTGTCGTTTAGTGTTTCCGATTATGCCGATCCGAAAGACCTAACAACCGCATTGCTGGACAATGTGCGCAAGAGTGACGCCGTCCGGGCCTCCGGCCTTGAAACTGCTGATGCCGTCACTCTTATTCCGGCCCCGATCGTCGAGATCGCTTTAACGGGGCGGCTAGGATTCCCGAATTCCCTGTTGGAAACAAGAAAGATACGCGACGAGGTTTGTAAAATAACGGGTGCGTTGCATGTGCGTCTAAAGAATCTTTCGATCCCGGCCGAGATCGGCGAAAGCGCCGAAACCGTCGACGACGAAGGGCGCGAACGCATCGAACGGCGCGTCGTGGACCTGATCGTCGCGAAGGATAAAAGATTCAAAACCAATGCTCAGGCGATCGCGGACGCGGTCGTCGGCGCGAAGCGAATGGCTCTCAGCGACGATGAGCCGGAAAAGATCGCCGAATTCATCGCCGCACAAGCGATAAAGGCCTAAATGTCCGAAGCCCTTGAAAAAGTGAGAGGGATCTCGCAGCTGCCGATCTTCCCGCTGCCGCTTGTTTTGCTGCCGATGGAGATCCTGCCGCTGCATATCTTCGAGCCGCGTTATCGGGAATTGCTCACGGACGTCACCGCCTCGAACAACCTGTTCGGCGTTCATCTTTTCGAGCCGACGGAAGACTTTGATTCGCGGCCGCCGACGGGATCGATCGGCTGCGTCGCCGAGATCCGTGAGGTGCAGGCGATGGAAGACGGACGGTCAAATATCCTTACAAACGGCGTGATCCGTTACCGCCTGCTCGACTATGTAGAAAGTGATAAGCCGTATTTCGTCGGCGAGGTCGAGTTTTTTGAGGACATCGCCGAAGACACCGTTCCACAGCTGAAGACCGCGGACGAGGTATTTGCACTTTTCGAGCGTATCGCAAAAGCCGCTTTCAAAATGAGCGGCAACCGCGGACCGCTGCCCGAGATCGAGCGAGCGGACCCGGAACCGATGTCGTTCCTGGTGACCGCGGCGTTCAATTTCGACAATGAAAAAAAATATCGCCTTCTCGAAATGGAGTCGACGACAAAGCGATTGAAAAGCTTAAAAAAGATGTTGGTGCACGCCGCGGATCAGATGGAAGCTAGTGCCGAGATCACCGAAATAGCGAAGACGAACGGCCATAGCAGCAAGAAGCTTGACCTTTGATCATTGTGGCGAAAGCGCCGCACGCAGGAAATCTATCACGCGCTGATCGTACGCTTCCGATGTCTCTATCGAAGCGTTCACCATATTGAAACCGGACGGGCTGAGATCCGTCTTTGTCTCGACAACGGTTCCATTCGCAAAACACTTCGACAATTTATTTGTGGAGTCTTGCAGCTCGGGCTGGTCGACACCGCCGAGCAATAGAACCTTGCGGCCAGTGATCTGTTTCACCGCGTCGCATGCGGACATTCGGCGATAGCAGCCGTCAAAGTAATAACCCGCAGTAGCGAGCCGTGCGATCTGCGTTGTGAACGCGCTGGCGAACGGAAAGCGCTTGGACATGCTCCCCTCCAAAACGCCGTCGGAATCTCTGGGTACCGAATCGAGTACCAACGCCTTGATCGCCGGATCTTTCGCTGCCGCATAGGTCGCCGCGAGGCCGCCCATCTCCACGCCGTAAACTCCGATCTTGTCATTCACGAGCGGTATCTGGTCGGCCGTCCGAAGTCCGCGAAGAAATGTTATCGCTGTGTTCAGGTCGTCCGCCTCGCAACCGCCGAAAGAGGTCTCGCGGACGGGTGGATTTTCGCCGTGGCCCCTCATCTCCGGCATCAGGACGGTGAAGTTTGTCGCTTCGTTCATTTTAACGGCGAGGTTCAGTACGTGCGAGCGGTTCGCTCCGTATTTGTAGAGCAGGATGACGGCCGGCGAATTTGACGTGCCGCGCAACAACCATCCGCGGGCCTGCGTATTGTCGGGGTTCGTCCACGTTTCATCGGTGATCTGCGCTCCGCGCGAGCTGAGCTGGCCGTATTTTTGAGGTGTGACGAGATATGTCGAGCTTTTCGGCCGCGACACTTCGTGCAGCAGCCACACCGACGCGGAACCGACCGCTGCCGTGACAAGGATCAGGACTGGAAGGACGAGCTTTGAAAGGCTCTTCAACAGACGCGTAGTTCTGGCCATTTTTTATAAGTTGCCTGTTTTGGATCGATTCGTGAGGATGCTGGGAGCGAAAGCCGGCAGAAAAACCTTCGGTTACGCCATCTAAAATGCTACCATAAATCACGCAATTTGGCAGATATTTTTAACAATGAAAAGCACTTTTTTACTCACCGCCGCATGTGTCATTTTGACCGCTTTTGGGTTGGTGCACGGCCAACAGGTAGGTACCGCGGCCGTTTCGGCATCGAACAACACTTTTATGCCGCTTTCGGAGGTCCGGGAAGGCATGAAAGGGACCGCCCGCACCGTTTTCCGCGGGACTGAGCCGGAGGAATTCAATGTCGAGATCCTCGGCGTGGTTCCCGGCGGAGTCGGCCCGAAACAGGACCTTATCGTGGGCCGTTTGAGCGGCGGCCCGGCGGATCGAACGGGCGTTTTTGCTGGCATGTCCGGCTCGCCCGTATATGTCAACGGCAAGCTCGTCGGGGCGATCTCGTACAGCTTTCCATTTTCGAAGGAGCCGATCTGCGGCATCACGCCGATCGAGCAGATGATCTCGATTTTCGAGAAAAAGACGCCTTCCCGAACAGCTTCGGTGGAGCCACGTAAATATTCATTTGGCGAATTGGTTTCTTCTTCCGTCCCTGTCGATCTCCCAAGTTCCCTGTCTGCCGATAGCGGACTCGTATCGGGAATGTCGCCGAATTCGATGCTTATGGCGGTTGCGGGCCAATCATTCAGGCCGATCGCCACGCCCATCACTTTTAGCGGCTTTTCGCAGGCGACGCTCGATAAATTCTCAGGACAGCTTTTGCAAGCGGGATTGATCCCGGTCAACGCAGCGGGCGGCACGTCATCGCTTTCACCGATGAAGAAAGCCGGGCCGAATACGCTTGTCGGCGGGACGTCCGTCTCGATGCATCTCGCACGCGGTGATTACGGTTTGGCGGCGTCGGGCACGGTTACGTATCGCGACGGCGAGAAGGTCTATGCCTTCGGACATCCTTTCCTCGGCCTTGGTTCGTCGGACCTCGCGATGAGCGAATCGCACGTGGTCACCGTCGTTCCGAGCGTGAATAATTCGTTCAAGCTTGCAGTTTCAGATTCCCTGGTCGGGGCAATGACGCAGGACCGCGCGACCGGAGTTTTCGGCAAGCTTGGAAGCATGCCGAAGATGATCCCTGTTCGCCTGGCGCTGACGACGAGCCGCGGCCAGACGCAGATCCTGAATTACGAGATCGCACGCGACGACGTGCTTACGCCGCTTTTGCTTAACATTACTGTTTATAATTCGCTTGTCGCACAAGAGCGTTCGATCGGCGATTCCACTGTTTCGATCGACGGCCAGATAAAGTTGAAAAACCAGGCCCCGATCAAGCTCCAGCGGCGCTTCGGCGGCAGCCAGGCCTTGCAGCTTACGAGCGGTGCCGCCACGGCTCCGATGAACGCATTGCTTCGCGGGCAATTCAGCGATCTCGATTTCGAATCGATCTCGCTCGAACTGAAGATCGATGACGGAAGCGAAGCCGCGATACTTGACCGCCTGGCCATCGACCGCGGTGAGGTCCGCGCTGGCGACACGGTCGAGATACAGGCTTTCGTGCGAACGAGCTCGGGAAACGTGTTCGTCGAACGCATTCCCTTCAAGATCGACGGTGACGTCGCGCCGGGAACATATTCGATCGCGGTCGGTGACGGTACGGCTATTCAGAAGAACGAGGCGGTACAGCATTTCGTGCCGAAGGACCTCTCTGAGCTGGTCGCCACCATCAACAAAGTGCGGCTGCCTGACAGGCTTTACGCGAAGATGTTTCGCACCACAACGGGTGTGGTTGTCGGTACGAATGAAATGCCGAACCTGCCGCCGTCAGTTCTCGCAACCTTGAACAACGACCGCATGACCGGCGGGACGAAACCTTCTGTCCAAAGCGTCGTCAAAGTAACTGAAATACCGCCGGCAAAATTTATCATCACCGGAGAGCAAACGCTTACGTTCGAAGTGGTCAAGTAAATGCAGAAGCCCGCACGAAGTAAGGGGCGAAAGATGTAAGCGGTGACAGGAAAGACGATCTTTTCTTGTCACCGTTTACTGTATACCTTTCACGGATCTTCGCCCTTACTTCGTGTGGGCTTCTGCATCCCCTTCGATCCATTCTTCGCCGTCAGCGTAAACTTCCTTTTTCCAGACAGGTACGGTGCGTTTCAGCTCGCGGATCAGCCATTCGCACGCCTCGAACGCAGCTTTTCGATGTGGAGCTGCGACGGAGATCACCACGCTCGTCTCGCCGATCTCGAGCCTCCCAATTCGATGAACGATCCCGATATTTGAAATTTCAAATTTGGAATGCGCTTCTTTGACGAGTTTCTCCATCTCCTTGATCGCCATCGGCTCGTACGCTTCGTAAACTAGATAGAGCGTCTCCCGAGTCTCACCTGTTTTCTTGTTCTTCGTGAACTGCCTCGCATAACCGTCAAGCGTAACCGTCGCGCCGCATTCAGGTGGAACGACCCTCCGCGCGGCGGTTTCGATCGAGATCGGATCGTTTGTCAGTTCGGCAAAATCCATTAGCCTCCGGAGACAGCGGTAAAGATCGCTAGTTCGTCGCCGTCTCGAAGAGTTTCCTGGCCGGTGGCGTAATTCTGATTCACCGAAAATCGGAGATCG
>JAICPV010000181.1 GCA_025929655.1 Pyrinomonadaceae bacterium | reverse complement strand
GATCAGTTCGGCGCGCTCCGGAAACAGCGATGCAATGAACGTGTTTGGCGTGATCACCTTTCGCGCATGCTGCAACGCTTCGGCTTCAGCCTCGACCAGCCGTGGCTCCGCACGGAAATCTCCCAGCGTCGTGCTTTCGGGATGAAGTTTTGCCGCAGCGTCCAGGGTCCTCTGCAATGCCTTCATCGGCAAAGCCGTCATCAGAACATCGAACGTTCGCCCGCCGAGATAACCGCTGCGCCACAGAAAGGGCAGGAGGTTCTGCTGCACAACGACATGCAGCACGTCGTATTTCAAATGCCGCGCATAACTTCCGGCGAGTTTCTCATACATCGCCAGAAGACCTCGTTGTCGAGCCGCACCTTGTCGGGAAAGTTTGCGCGAACGATACGAACGCACCGCCGTTGTGAGAAAACTCTGACGAACGGAATCGAACCCGGCCGTGTTCCACGAGTAATTCCCTTTTCGGAATCTTTTGCCGTCAAGAGGAATCAGAAGCAGATCACGGCCGGAACGGCTTTTCTGAACATATTCATCGAACTCCGGCCAAACGTCGTCGACTAGAAATGCCGTTCGCCCGAAGTCCGCAGTGCTCGGTTTCGTTACCACACGATGGCAGTCCATTTCGCATGTCGCGCAGGAACGCGGCTGTTCGAGATCGACGACGGAGCGTGACAACGCATGAAGTTTTCCATTGCCGTTCGCGCCGGCACGAAACCGGACCGAAAGATCATGTTCGTCCAGTTTCGCTTCGATCCGGAAAGGGTGGGCCGATCGAAACCTGAGATCGACGTAGTTCCAAAAGACCGTAGCGTCGCGGTCTTTTTCGGCCAACGAACCAGCGATCGCCTGCGTATGGCGATGGCGCTCGACTATATTCATGCCCGCATCGAGAGCGGCATCGTAAAGAGCGTTCGATAGCTGGCAAAGGCCGCCTCCGACGTTTGGAATAATGCAGCCCTCACGCAATTCGCGCCCCGCGACGTAGCCGCGAAACCGGGAAGCGCGGCCGACATGTTTCCAGAAACTGAAAATCTCGCCGGCTGGAACCTCGAGGCCGTCCAACTCGCGAACGGCGATCCGCAGGTTGTTGATCTTTCCGGCGACAAGAAACCGCTCGGCCGGCTCGGTTTCCGTCCAAAGCGGGGTTCTGGACCGTGAAACGATCTTTTCGCCGGCCAAGGCGTCGCTCTTGGAAAACCGGAACACGCGCGATCGAAAACGGTCTTCGAACGCTCGTTTGCATTGCAGCAGAAAAGTTTTTCCTCTGAAGATCAGGGCTTCGGAACGCGTTGGGACACGCCGCTCCGGCGATGTAAGCTCCGTCATACCGGCAGGTTAAATGAAACATAGTTCACGAATAAAAAGCAACAAAATATCCGTGCAAAAATAAAAGTTCAAAAAACGTGAAACTTTCTTAAAACCCAAATCGTTTCCACGATGCCATGACTAATTCGATGATTTCATACATGCCATAACTCTATTTACATTTTCGAGTGGACCGGGCGGCCGTTTCGCGGCCGCCTTTTTGTTTTTTATGCCGCAAATACAAGACGAAAACATAATTCCGTTGAAGCCGATCGCTTTCGCCAAGGTAGTCAGCCGTCCATATTTGGGTTGGGTTATCGGAGCCATGGCCGCCGTCCTTTTTGCGACTGCGATCTCCCGCGCCTCGACATATGTCGTGAAATTCATTACGGACGACGTTGTGGCATTCGGCCAGGGCATGGTTTCGGCCGACGCGATCTGGAGATGGGCGATCATTTTTCCGGGCATCTGGTTCGTCAACGAGCTAATTTGGCGGATGAGTGGATTCTGCGGTATGCGCTGGATCACGGGCGCGGTAGCTGAATCGAACCGTCGTTTGTTCGGTTACCTCTCCGAGCATTCTGCGAATTATTTCAGCGACCGGCATGCCGGCGCGTTGGTGAATAAAATCTCCAACGCTTCATCCGGTGTCGAGCGGATCACCGCGGAATGGCTTTGGCAGTTTCAGCCGCTGATCATCAGCATGATCGTAGATGTCTATCTGACTTACATCGCGCACCCTTTTTTCATGTACGCGCTGCTGGCCTGGATGGCGGTTTATGTTCCGCTGAACGTGCTCTTCGTGTCGAAGCTGCACCGTCTGAGCTTCGCCTACGCGGAATCGTCGTCGCTGCTGAAGGGCAAGATGGTCGACAGCACTTCCAATGTCGACACTGTGCAGTACACGGGGTCGGTCGACTACGAGAAGCGTCATATCGGCACCCATATCCACGGCCAGCGCACTTCGCACCTGGCCGAATGGTGGTGGTCCGAATGGATACTGGTGACCAACGGATTTCTGCTCTCGATCTTCGCATTCGCGATGTTCGCGTTGGCGATGTACCTGATCGTCAGTGGACAGATAAGTGTCGGAACTTTAATTTTGATCATCCTCGTTGTGATCGAGCTGGAGCATCGGATGTTCTTCCTCGGCCAGCATATGACTCAGGCCGTGAGCTATTACGGACAAGTCAACGAGGGCCTGAAAGAGCTGTTGGAACCGCATGAGATCGTCGACAAACAGGCCGCGAAACCGCTAATAGTCCGTAACGGAAGGATCGATTTCGAAAAACTCGATTTTTCGTATCGTGGGAACCGTGTATTTTACGGCAACTTCGACCTGCGGATCGAGGGAGGAGAGAAGGTCGGGCTGGTAGGCCACAGCGGCGCCGGAAAATCGACCCTCGTTTCGCTGCTTCAGCGGCGGTTCGATCTCGACGGCGGGCGCATCTCGATCGACGGCCAGAGTGTAGCGGACGTCTCGCTTGATTCCCTGCGCTCAGCGGTAGCGTTCGTGCCGCAGTCGACGTCGCTCTTCCACCGCCCAATAATCGAGAACATCCGTTATGGACGTCTCGATGCGAGCGACGAGGACGTGGTGCGTGCTGCTGAAATGGCGCAAGCGGATTGCTTCATTCGCGAGCTTCCTGAAGGCTATCACACGAAGGTCGGCGAACGCGGCGTGATGCTCTCCGGCGGACAGCGGCAGCGGATTTCTGTCGCCCGTGCGGTGCTTCGAAACGCGCCGATCCTGCTTCTTGACGAAGCGACCAGTGCACTCGACAGCATCTCGGAAGCTGCGATCCAGAAAGCTCTCGCCGATCTGATGAAAGGAAAGACGGTGATCGCGATCGCTCACCGATTATCGACGTTGCGGGCGATGGACCGGATCGTCGTGATGGACGACGGAAAGATCGTCGAGGACGGAACGCACGACCAGCTTCTCGCACTGGAGGGAGTCTACGCGAGTCTCTGGAACAGCCAGGTATCCGGCTTCATTCCGGACTAATGCAGAAGCCCGCGCAAACTAAGGCGCAATTGCAGAAGCCCGCACGTTAGTAAGGGCGATACATCCAACGCAGGATCACGAAGCTTTTTCACGAATTAGCTACGTTAGTCCGCCTTCGAGTCTCGCCCATACTTCGTGCGGGCTTCTGCATAAGACCAGATGTTATTATTTTGTCATGGAACAGACGGCCGGCGTCGAAAAGCTCTTACGATCCTGGCGTCGAATACCGCGGCAGGTCGAAAAGACCGTTCGCGGGCTTTCCCGCGAAGAGCTTACACTGCGAAAGAACAGCAACCTGATGTCGATCCACGAGACCGTGCACCATGTCGTCGAAGCGAATATAGTCGCGGCAAGCATGATAGTCGCCGCGATCGGAAAGGACGGAGCTTCTTACGACTGGACTTGGCTTTATCCTGATCTGGATTGGATAAAAAGATTGGGTTACGCGCAGGCGCCCATCAAACCGGCGATCAAAATACTGGACGGCATGAACGAGCACATCGCAAACTTGATTCGGGTAAACCCGAAAGTACTGAAACGCAAGGTCACGCTTTTCGACACGCCGGACGGCAAGAAGTACACAATGACGGTGGAAGAGATCATTGATCATGAGATCAGTCATGCGATCGAACATCTAAAAGAGGTCGAGCTCGACGACTGAATTTGTCTCAGAAAATGCACGTTTGGAATTTTCAACACTACAGAGTCAAAACAATATTATGAGAAAAACGATCGCCACCGTTGCAGTTTTGCTATTGATCACATTGATGCTGAGCGTAACTTACGGCCAGGAATCGCCGTCCGCGAAGGCGGCTCGGCTGCTCAACGACTCGAAGGTAAAATTCACCAAGATCGAAGACGGTATCTGGACAGTTCCTTTCGGCGGCAAGCAGCTAAAGGACTTTCAGGTCGTCGTCGCGGCGGACAAGACCTATCTACTTACTTTCGCTACCATTGCAAATCAGAAACAATTCCGAGCCGCGTCGGAACTGTGCAAAAAACTTCTAGTTCACAACGACGAATTCGACCGGGTGAAGATCGGCATCGACAACAGGGGAGACGTTGTAGTAAGGATCGACCTGAGCATGCGACTGGTTGATAAGCAGGAGCTGACCGAGGCCCTGAATCAAACCGCGGCCGCTGCCGATCAGGTTTATGGCTCGATCGTCCCGTTTTTGAATCCCGCGAGATAGCCCGGCTCCCGAATGTCCGACGAAGCTTCGAAATTTCACGAAGAAGAAGCCATCGGCAAGACGCGCGATCTGCGCATCGCCGGCCGCCTGCTTCGTTATTTGAGGCCGTACTGGCATATCGCCGCCCTTGCACTTTTTCTAACCTTTGTAACGAATATACTTATAAGCACACAGCCATACTTTACCAAGGTCGCGGTCGATGATTTCATTACGCCGAAAAACCTTGACGGAATATGGCTGTTTGCTTTTTTATTCTTCGGCGTTTTTCTCCTGCGTTTCGTTTTCTCGTATCTGCAGGAGATCCTGCTCAACGTCGTAGGGCAGCGCGTGATGCTCGACATCCGCAGCCAGATCTTCAGCAAGCTGCAGCGGCAGGAGGTCGCCTACTACGACAAATATCCGGTCGGCCGGATCATCACGCGTCTGACGTCCGACGTGGATGCCCTGAACGAGCTTTTCACCTCGGGCGTGATCGATGTACTCGGCGACCTGGTGATCATCCTCGCGATCATCGGGTGGATGTTCGCGCTCGATTGGAAACTCGCGGTCGTTTCGCTGATCACCGTCCCGATCCTTTTCGTCGCGACGAACTGGTTTCGCAAACACGCACGCGAGGGATTCGACAAAGTGCGGACCCGAAACGCCCGCCTCAACGCTTTTCTTCAGGAGTATCTTTCCGGAGCGCAGACCGTACAGTTGATGAACGCCGAGATGAAGGCCCAGCGAAGGTTTCGGGCGATCAACGACGACTACCGCAACGCCAATATCGAAACGATCTTTTACTACGCGGTCTTTTATCCGCTGGTGGATTTCATCGGCGCGTTTGGGATCGCGGTGGTCATTTTCGCATTCGGCTTCGAAACATTGAGCGGCCTTTCGGCGGCCGAATCGGCGTTGACTGTCGGCATTCTGGCGTCGTTCATTCAGTACTCTTTACAACTCTTTCAGCCGATCCGTGATCTTTCGGACAAGTTCAATGTGCTGCAGGCGGCGATCGTCGCATCGCACCGGATCTTCATCCTTCTCGATCTGGACATCGAGATAGAAAGCCCGGAGAAACCGAAAAGCACAGGACGCGCGCGAGGGCTGATCGAATTTCAAAATGTCTGGTTCGCATACAAGGAGAACGACTGGGTACT
>JAICPV010000436.1 GCA_025929655.1 Pyrinomonadaceae bacterium | reverse complement strand
GGCGGACGACGCCATGAAAACATTGCGGCCGGTGACGCGGTCGAGAGTCACGGCGAGATTTCGTCCGCTGCTCGACTTGATGACGATCGACCGTTTCGGCTTCGACGTTGAATTTCTTTTTGTTGCGAATTACCACGGACTTCGGCTGGCGGAGATTCCAGTTCGCTGGAACAACGTCGAGGGCTCAAAGGTCAGCGTAGTCCGCGACACGCGAAGAATGTTCACGGAGTTCGCACAGATACGCCGAAATGCTCGCGTAGGCGTATATGACAGGATATTCGCCGAGGACGCCGAGTCCATAGAGAAGTGATCGCTGTTTCTCTCCGTGCACTCTGTGTACTCTGTGACAAAATCTATTTATGGCCGCCAGGTTAAACGTAAACATCGACCACGTCGCTACCATTCGCGAAGCTCGAAAGACCATCGAGCCGAGTATCATCACGGCCGCCGTGATCTGCGAACAAGCCGGTGCGAACGGGATCACTGTTCATCTTCGCCAGGACCGCCGCCATATTCAGGACCGAGATATAGAACTGCTGCGCGACGTCGTTACAACGTACCTGAATGTCGAAATGGCTGCGACGGACGAAATGGTTTCGATCGCGCTTCGTACAAAACCGGACGCCGTTTCGCTTGTTCCTGAAAGCCCGAATGAGATCACCACCGAAGGTGGGCTCGACGTGATCGCGAATTTTGAAATGGTAAAGAAGGCGGTCGAGTCGTTGAGGGCGCAAGAGATTTTCGTCAGCATCTTCATCGACCCCGATCTTGAACAGATATCCGCTGCCCAGGGCGTCGGAGCGCAGCAGGTCGAGCTTTGCACGGCCGAATACGCCGAACTGACGCTCAGCTCCCGGGCGGCGCACGGCGAGGGCGCGCAAAAGGCAGCCGCAGAAGTTTCCCGCATAGCCGCGGCCGCCGCGCACGCAAGATCGCTCGGCATGCTTGTCGCCGCGGGCCACGGCCTAACATATCGAAACGTAGGAGCGCTCGCTGCGATACCCGAGATCGAAGAATTCAACATCGGCCACAACATCATCTCGCGTTCCGTATTCGTCGGCTTGGATCAGGCCGTGCGTGAGATGATCGAAGCGATCGCAACCTAACTATTCATTTCCTTCCAATTCCGGATCTTCGACGCCTTCGGCTTTGCCCGGTGTGCGGCCTGGATCCGCGTCGGCTCTCGGGTCGTCGTTTTCCGATTTGGTAATGTCGACGCTTGAGCCGCCCTTTTTCTTATCTGCTTCTTGCGTTTCGTTTCGCTCGCTGTTCATATTTCAATCTAATCGCAGATCGATGTCCGCTTTTGTGCGAAATAATACACAGCTTTTCCGGGCGAAATTTTCCTCTCCGAAATACAACCAATTCTTTTTTGCAAGCACTCATATAAGCGCTCGTTCAAAGACAGGAGAAAAATCTATGCTGACCAGGAAAGGCTTCTTGCTCGTGATGTCGCTGTGTGTTTCGTTGGCCGTTTTTGCCCAGCCCGATGAAGATGCTGCAAAGGCCCGACTCGAAAGGCTGGACGCGATTTTAGCGGATTCGCTTGCCCAGGTTCAGGACCTTCGGCTTCCGGAGAACCGCGCAAGTTTTTATTCGCGCATCGGAAACCTCGTGTGGGCGCAAGATGAGAAACGTGCGAGGGCGTTGTTCCGGAAGGCGTCAGCCGAACTGGTCGCAGCTCAAGATCTTGCGGAATCCAAACGCGCCGTCAACCCGCACAACGAACTTCTGCAGGGCAGCGGCGTACGACAGCAGATCTTGAACACGATCGCCATGCGTGACGCCGAACTCGCACTCGAACTGCTCGCCAGCACGCGTCCGGTTAATGTGCGGCGGGCGATGGAAATTCCGGACGAGCGGTCCAAAAAGATCAGCAATTTCAATCAGAATTTCGCTTATCTGGCTCAGAACGAGCGTTATATGGAGCAGAATTTTTACCGCATGGCGGCCGATCAGAATCCTGAGAAGGCGGTGAAGATCTTGAAGGAATCCCTTTCGAAGGGTTTAACAAACGATACGTTCAATCAGCTCGAACGCCTTTCGCAAAAAGACGCAGCCCTTGCAGCGGAAATGGCCTCGGAGGTCGCCGAAAAGCTCCTGCGGAGCAGTCTCGTTCTTGAGGAACAGGCGAACTACGTCGAGATCCAGTTGACGAATGCAATACTCAGCCATCACATTTCCCGCCGAAGCGATGAAGAGCGCAAGCTCAAATTCGACGACGCTCAAATGCAGAGTCTTGCTTCGAAGATCATAAACGCCTATATCGCCGACCAGCGGATCGCCAATGCGATCGGGCAATCGATATTACCGATCGCCGAAAAGCTGCGGCCCGCTTCCGTCGAGCAGATAAAGAAAGTGAACGCGCGCATGTACCCGCAAAACGGCGGGTCGGAATTAGACGCCGCATATCAAAAGCTGATGAACGGCGAAACACCGGTCGAGGAAATGCTTGAAGCGGCGGACAAATTCCCGGTCGGGACACGCCGGCAGATATATCAAAACGCGTCGAACCGTTTAATGAGCTCGGGAAATTGGCAGGCGGCCCGCGAGGTAATGACCCAGAACTTCGCCGCGGACGACGGAAGTCACGAGCTGATCAATTTCGATCAACAGCTTGCGTACAACCTGGTCGGACAGGGGAAATTCGACGAAGCGGAGAATATCATCGACGCAATGCCCGTGCAGAATCGGGTCTCGCTTCTGGTCTACCTTTCCACGTCCCTTTATCAGCGCGACCAGAATGAAAATCGGGCG
>JAICPV010000041.1 GCA_025929655.1 Pyrinomonadaceae bacterium | reverse complement strand
TGGACGTCTGCCGGCAGCCCGGCCAAATCGCCGATCGGCTGAAAGCGAATGTTGCTCGCGGTCACCTCATCAAGTTCGCGCCGCAGGACCTTCTTGAGCATCGACATCAGACCAGAGATCTCGCTTTTCGGCCGTTTCCAATTCTCGGTCGAAAAAGCGTAAAGGGTAACGGCTTTGATCTCCAGTCGCGCGCACGTATCGATGATCGCTTTGACGGAATTGGAACCTTCTCGATGCCCGAATATTCGCGGCCTTCCGCGCTGTTTGGCCCAGCGGCCGTTGCCGTCCATGATGACCGCGACGTGCCGGGGCAGCCGTGCCGGATCGATCGCCGCGAGCAGTTTCGCCTCGCGCGAATTTGCTTTGATCAAGCCCGCGAAATTCTCCTTCATCGTTAGCCGAGCTCTGCCAGGTTTGGAGCGAGCACGCGTTCTTCTACATTTACGACGGCATTGTGATTCAAACGGCCGTAAAGATGCGGAAAGGCTTCGCCGGCAGTGGAGGTTTCAGCGACGAGTTTCGATCTCAGTTTTTCGGTATCGATCGTCAGGATCACCACCTTTTCGGCGCCCGCAAAATATCGTTTCAAGACGCCGGGAAGCTGGTTCTCGTAACTGCAATGAATGAAGCCCTCGGTCTGCAGGCTATCGGTTTGGTATGACGGGCGGCCCTGATATTTTTCCCAATTCGCTGGTGTGGTGACGTGATAAATGAGCATACGGGTCAGTCGTAATCGACCTGAAAAAGCGAAAGGCCGTGGGCCGGTGCGGTCTTGCCCGCGAGTGAGCGGTCGCCGGTGACCAGAGCAGTGTGAATTGTATCAGAATCCTTCGCGCCGTGTCCGACCTCGATCAGCGTGCCGACGATCGAGCGGACCATGTATCGCAGAAAACCGTTCGCGGTGATGCGGAATTCGAGGATCGCGCTTCTCGCGCGAGCGTCCCAAACGGAGTCGATCGTGCAATCGAGGATGTTGCGGACGCGGCTCTCGCCGTCGCTCTTGGCCGATGCGAAGGCGGTGAAATCGTGCTCGCCAAGCAGTTTGCGGCCCGCTTCCGTCATCCGCGCGATATCGAGCGGCCGAGCCTCATGATGCGCGAATCGGCGCCAGAACGGCGACATGACCGGGGCATTCACAATGCGGTAGGTATATGTTTTTCGTGTCGCGGAGAACCGCGCGTGGAAATCGTCAGCGGCCTTTTCGACCTGCATGATCCGAATATCGCGCCAGAGATTCCCGTTGATCGCGGCCCGCAGCTTTCCGGGCGTGAACGTGCGGCTCAGGTGAACGTTGGCGACCTGGCCTTCCGCGTGAACGCCGGCGTCTGTGCGTCCCGAACCTACGACCGCGACAGGAGCATCTTCGAGGGTCGCGATCACACGCTCCAGCTCACCCTGGATCGTGCGGTCGCGCTCCTGCACCTGCCAGCCGTGAAAATCGGTGCCGTCGTACTGGATCAGCATTTTGTAATTCATTTAGGAAAAAGAAGCTCGAACCGTTCGCAGCACACGATCGAGTTTTCGTCGAAATCGAAGCCGAGCTCCGCGGCTTCCTTGCTGAAATATTCCCAATGTCCGCGCCGCCAACTCGCTAAGGTCTGGTCATCCTCGCCTTCATCGAAAGCGAATGATCTATCGACCTCTTTAAACGCAATATGTCGGATCTCGGTCGTCCTAAGCACACAGATCGGATCTCCCTTAAGATCAGTTACCACGCTGTAACCGCCTTCGATGGGCGCTTTGTCGGGTTGTCGGATGTTTGTTTCCAGCAAACTAGCGGTCGCGGTCTTCGTTCCGGAAAGCACCAGCGATCCCAATTCTTCCGCCATCGCAGCCGTATTACCGAAAAACCAAACCTGATATTGCGTTGCCTTCGGCACGAATGGCTCTGCTTGCAGAAACATTTTCCAGAATTCGGAAACGGAAAGGGTCATTTGCGGCTGCCTGGTTTGTACGCTTCGCCGCCCGCAGCACACATAGGACAGTCAGCTTTTTCATAACTCGGGACGTCGATGGCTGCTAGCGAAATTCGCGGCACGCCGACGTCGGCTGTGCCGGTTGAGCGGTCGATTATAGATGCCGCGCCGACCACGTTCACGCCGGCGTTCGTCAATACATCGATGCATTCGCGTGTGGAACCGCCGGTCGTTATCACGTCTTCAACGACCAGGAAACGCTCACCCTTCTTAACCGAGAATCCCCGTCGAAGCGTCATTTCACCCATCTGCCTTTCGGTCCAGACGAATCGAACATTCATCGCCTGCGCCACGGCGTAGCCGATGATCAGGCCGCCGATGGCCGGCGAAGCCACCGCGTCGACATTGTGATCTACAAATCTTTCCGCGATCATCCGCCCGTACATCGAGGCATCGGACGGATACTGCAATGCGAGGGCGCACTGCAGATAGTTAGGGCTGTGCAGCCCGCTCGAAAGCTCGAAATGACCTTCAAGGAACGCGTCGCAGTATTTGAAGTGCTCGATTATCGAATCCATAACGTGTTTTACGGCTTCAAAAATTCTCGTTAGAATAAACCATAAGATGCCTCGGTTGCCAAACCTCATATCCGAATCGCTCCTTGTGACACACACGATCCAATACTTGCAGGCAGTCGGCGGGAAGGCGCCCGCGACGCGGATAGTCGATCGCGTGATGAAGATCAGGAAGCCGGATCCCGGTTTCGCATCGATTTTGGTTTCCGACCTTGTCGAACGCGACCGCCGGCTTTCGATCTGCGACGGTATTGTGGAATTGGCTGATGGTAGTCACGACCATATCAATCTTTGCGACGCGGAGTTCGTCGTTCTCGATCTGGAAACAACCGGAGCTAAAGCGCCGCCATCGCGAATAACGGAGATCGGCGCGTACCGCATTTGCGGCGGAGAAGTTACTGATCGTTTTCACACGCTGGTGAATCCCGAAATGCCGATACCGCCGTTCATTGTCGGCCTGACGGGAATTGACGACGCGATGGTTGCAGATGCACCGAAATTTGCGGAGATCGCGGACGACCTCCTGGATTTTATCGGCGACTGCGTTCTCGTCGCGCACAATGCGCGTTTCGACCTCGGATTCTTGAATTACGAGATCGGTCGGATTTACGAGGATTGCAAACTCGCCAACCCGTCACTGTGCACGGTTCAGTTGTCGCGCGGATTGATCTCTGAGATCGAGAACCACAAGCTGAAAACTGTCGCCCAATATTACTCGGTCGACCTGGTGAACCACCACCGAGCCGCCGAAGATGCCCACGCGACGGCAAAGATCTTTGTGAATTTGCTGGACGAATTGAAAACGATCGGTGTGAACGATCTGGGCGCCGCTCGGCGCCTTAGCAGAAAGAAAAGAAATGTCGAACCAACCGCAGCCCCAGCCTGAAAACCAACCGGGCTTGAAAATATCTCCGACGCCGCGCGGCGAAATGGGCCTTTACCCATTAGAAATCTTTGCGTACGAGTTTCCGGGCAGCGAGATATGGATCGAATTTGCGATGCCGGAGTTCACGGCCGTTTGCCCTTTCTCGGACTTTCCCGATTTCGGCACGATCCGTTTGAGGTACGTTCCCAACGAACGCTGCATCGAGCTTAAAAGCCTGAAACTCTACATCAACTCCTTCCGCAATGTGAAGATCTTTCACGAGCATGTGATCAATGTGATCAAGGAAGATTTTATAGCCGCATGCAGCCCGTTGAAACTTGAGATCGAAGGCGATTTTAACGTTCGCGGGAACATCAAAACGGTCGTGCGTGCGAGCTACGAGAAGAATTAAACCGCAGAGACGCCGAGACGCAGAGAAATGGCAACGAATTTGTCGTCCCTTAGTGAGGCCGAGTTCGGTCCTTTTGCCGAAGAGGTCGACGTCCACCGGGGTTTAGCAGATGTCTTATCGTGGGCGTCGACAAAACCGAAAAGTGAAGTGCACCCTCAAATAGTGGCCGAAGTGATCGCTCAGGATGAGTACACACACGATGTAATTGTTCCGTACCGAAATGTTTTTCTGGTATACGACACAACCTGACTTGGAGCGGTGACGGCAGTTGCTGTCTGGGACAAACATCCTACTGCAGATGAGCTTCTTCAGTACCGGCTACGTTCTGGTTGGTCCCCTACCTCTTCTCGACTAAAAGACGGGGATCAAATTCTGGGCCACGCAGGCTGCGTGTTGAAATAAATAAACTCTGCGTCTTCGCGTCTCTGCTGTGGAATTCTAATGAACTGCGGCGGTCATCACCTTGGGTTGTTGGACCGCATGCCGGTCGCAGGCGAGTTCGACGAGTCGTTCGATCTCGGTACGCAGTTCTTCTTCGTCGGCTTTCTCCGCGTTGGATACTTCGGAGATTATCAGGAACTTCGCTTTTTCCAGCAGGTTTTGCTCGCGGAACGAGAGTTTTTTCTCACGGCTCAGAAAAGCTAATTTTTTGAGAACGTCGGCGGCTTCGAAAACATCGCCCGATCTGAGCTGATCGGCAAAGCATTTCGAACGCGTCTTCCATTCGTTCGAAATCGGCTCAAAATCTTCGGAAAGCCGGGCGATAAGTTTTTTACATTGAATCTGCGTGATCACCGGTCGGATCCCCACGCTGTCGGCGTTCTCGAGCGGGACAAAGATGGTCGAATTGTCGTTCAGGACGCGCAGTGAATAGAACTGCATCGGCAAGGACCCTATCATTCGCTGCTCGATCTGTTCGACCCTGCACACACCTTGGCTGGGGTACGCGACCTTTTGCCCGATTCGAAGCGTCATACTTTTTTTCTCCCCGATAAGCCTTGAGAAAAAAGAGTGTGGGACGGCGGAAACTCGATCAATTCAAGCGACAAAAATGTGAGTACTTGTAATTACATATTACCACACCATGAAAGACTGCGCGGATAAATTTTGCCGAGGGCGTGGACGGTTGCCGTTAAGGATGGATCACTTCGATCAAAGTTCCGATGCCTTCGTTAACGGCCCGCCAGGTTTCGATTTGCAGATCGATCACCGCTATCGCGCCTGCGTGCATCGATCGCGTTGTGCCGGTAAGGAGGGCGATAAACCCTTCAAAACCCGGGTTATGGCCCACGAGCATCACCAGGTCGAAGTCGTCGTCGATATCGGCAGCGACATCCAGCAGCGTTTGCGGTCCGGCTTCGTAGATCCGTTCATCCTGCCGGATATCAACGTTGAGATGGGAACACGCTTTGAGGATCGTCGCGGTTTCCAAAGCGCGTGCGGCAGATGAGCTTATGATCTGCTCCGGGCAAAGGCCGCGGCCGCTGATAAATCCGCCCATACGGCCGGCGGCTGAAGCACCGCGTTCGTTAAGGGGGCGCTCGATATCGGGCCGGCCGTCCAAGGTCGCTTCCGCATGCCGCATCAGCAAGAGTCGTTTCATCGTTCAGGAATTCTACGCGCGAACCCCCGGAAAACGAAAAGTGATCCGGCCCGCCAAACGGAAACCAAATGTGTACGCCAGCCGTACCAATCTTGTGGACGTAACATCGCATTGGTAGAATTAATGTTTATTGTGCGACACGTTATTCATACATTTGCGACGCGGGAGCATTTGCGGCTTATCCTAGCCGCCGTCTTCGCCGTCGTGCTTTTTGCCGAATGGGGGTCGCACGGCGTCATACTCTCACATCACTCTAATGTCGGCGGCGTGGCGGCCTCCAACAGCGAACGCGGCCATGACGATCCATGCAAAACACTGATCTGCAACGACAGCCAGCGTCGCGACCAGGGTTTCAGGTTCAGCCACGAATCTTCGCAGCATAACGCTTTTTTCGACGCGCTTGCACCGTCCAACGAACGCTTAGACGCCGGGTCGAGCCGTCTCTTGTTACACGGGATCGTTTCAGGGATCTCACGTCCACCCGATCCGGAATTTCACCCTCCGGAAATCTCCTAAATCGAACAACTGTTGCGGCTTTTGCTCACAAACGGCCGCGAAGTCTTTGTTTAATCCCGGACGATCATTTCGGGGAATATTTTGGAGATTGAAAACATGTATAAGCTTTTAGCTTTGACTTTATTTATTCTGGCCACACACGTATCGATTTTCGCCCAGCAAGCCGGAACGATCACAGGCACGGTCAAATACGGGAACGAAACCGCTCTGCACGACGCTGACGTCCAGATAGTTCAGTTGCGCCAGTCAACGAGGACGGACGCCGAAGGGAAGTATTCATTCGCGAATGTTCCGCCCGGCCGGTACACGATCCTCGTTCATAAGGAAGGGTTCGCGGATGCAACAAGAACCGTAACGGTCGCTGCAGGAACGCCGCTCACACTGGATTTCGACCTTCGGATCGCTTCGATACAGGAGCAGGTGACCGTCACAGCGTCGGGCACGGAACAAAGCGTTTTTGAATCGCTGCAAAGCGTTAATTCGGTCGGCTCCACGACGATCGCGCAGCGGGCGTCCACGTCGCTTGGCGAAGTTCTCGAGTCCGAAGCCGGGGTCGCGAAACGGAGTTTCGGCCCCGGATCCGCGCGGCCGGTGATCCGCGGTTTCGACGGCGACCGCGTGCTGGTCATCCAGGACGGCGTGCGCAGCGGCTCGCTGGGCTCCCAGTCCGGCGATCACGGCGAACCGATCGATCCGCTCGCGGCGGAACGCATCGAGGTGGTAAAAGGGCCCGGAACCCTGCTTTACGGCAGCAACGCTATCGGCGGCGTGGTGAACGTGATCGGCCACGACGAATCGGATTATCACGACGGGCTGCGGGGATTTTTTACCGGAGTTCTGGGCAGTGCCGACAAACAAGCAGGCGCGTCCGGCGGCGTTGAGTATGGAATAAAACGCTGGCTCTTGCGCGGGAATTTCGGGCTGCAGCGGACGGGCGATTACGACACACCGATCGGCAGGATCCCGAACTCAGCCGGAAATTCGCGATCCATTTCCTTCGGCGCGGGCTATTACCGCGACAAGGCTTTCGCAGCGGCAAGCTACGGCTTCGACACACGCAGGTACGGCATTCCCTTCGCGGCCATTTTCGAGCCGGCTAAAGAGGGCGCGATTCCGGAAGTGGACGCGGAGATCGACGTTGAAATGAAACGTCACAAACTGCGTTTCAACGGCGGCCTACGCGAGCTGACGAATTCGTTGATTAGCGGAGCGACATTCAATTTCGATTACTCGGACTATCGCCATCAGGAGATCGAAACGGAAGACGGCACGGACAGCGTCGGCACTACCTTCGACAACACGGTCTTTTCCTACAGATCGGTTTTCGAACAGCAGAAATACAAGAGATTAACAGGCCGGTTCGGACTGGAAGGATTCAATCGTGAATATCAGGTTGCCGGCGCCGAGCAGTTGATCGAAGGGGCGGTTCGCCAGAATTCATTTTCGGTTTTCGGGCTCGAGGAGCTGAGCTTCGACCGCGTGAAAGCCCAGCTCGGCGCCCGTGTAGAGTCAAACCGCTACCGTCCGGAAAACCCGGAGCTGATCGCGCGCAATTTTACGTCGTTCTCGGGCGGAGCGGGAACGAACGTGGGGCTTTGGAACGGGGGAGCATTCGTTGTAAATTTCACGCATTCGCGACGTGCTCCCGCGCTCGAAGAGCTTTACAATAACGGCCCGCACATCGGCAATCTGACCTTTGAGATCGGTAATCCGACCCTCCGGATCGAACGCTCGAACGGCCTCGATCTCTCTATCCGTCACCAGTCGGAAAGAGTGCGAATAAATGCTGATGTTTACTATTACCGCATCAGCGATTTTGTCTACCTGGCGTATCAGGACGAAGACGCCGACGGTGTGATCGATATCGAAGACGGACTGCCTGTAGCCCGTTACGAGCAATCGTCGGCCCGGTACGTCGGTGCGGAGATCGGTGCTGACGTGAGATTTAACGACCATATCGGGATGTACGCAAATCTTGACAAGGTTCGTGCGAAATTCGTCGACCTGAACCTGAATGTGCCGAGGATCCCGCCGGCGCGCGCACGTATCGGGCTAGACATCCGGTACAAAGACCTTAACGTGCGGCCGGAGGCTTTGTTCGCGGGACGGCAGGATAAGCTGTATCCGCTCGAATCTCCGACAGCGGGCTATGGTATTTTGAATTTGACAGGTTCCTACACGATCGGCCGGCAGCATTACGCGCACATCATCACCTTCAACGCGTACAACCTAACGGACAAGCTGTACCGCAATCACCTGAATATCGTTAAAGAGTTTATGCCGGAGATCGGCCGCGGGATACGTGTCGGGTACACGGTGCGGTTTTTTTAGTTCTCAGGCGAACTAACCTCCTCCGTTCGATTCGTTTATAATTCACTGAAAACAGATCGAACGGAGGAATTTTTGTGCGTACAGAAACCCTTGAGGTGCAAACCGATAACGGCGCGTCGAGCGCGTACGTCGCTTTTCCGGACAATGCGAATGATAAGGCCGTCCTTATTATCCATGAATGGTGGGGCCTGAACGATCATGTGAAGGACATCGCTGGGCGCTATGCGGGCGAGGGTTTCATCGGCATAGCTCCGGATCTTTACCATGGCAAGGTCGCGACGGATCCGGACGAGGCTTCGAAGATGATGCACGACCTTGCGGTCGACGACGGGATCGCAACGATAACGGCAACACTCTCGACTGCCGCGGAAAAGTTGTCTTTGACGCACTTCGGCATCACCGGTTACTGCATGGGAGGCACGTTCGCTTTACGCGCCGCGTGTGAGGTCGAAGGCATCAGCGCTGCTGTTCCCTTCTACGGTGACATTCCTGAAGAAGAAATTCTTTCGAAGCTTCGCACGCCGACGATTTTCATTTCCGGAACACGCGATGGCTGGATCACCCCGGAAAAGGTCGCGGGTTTGGAGAACGTTGCGGAACGATATGAGCTTCCGCTTCGGTCCGTGAAATACGACGCCGACCACGCGTTCTTCAACGATACTCGTCCAGAAGTTTACGACCAGGAGGCGGCACGGGACGCCTGGGCGGTCGCGATCGCGTTCTTCAAAGAAAATCTGTAGTGCCGCCCGGGTGTTTTGGGAGTAGACTAGTTGAATCAGTCCAATATCGGAGGTAGGTGATGCCGCGATCCATTTTGCTGCCGGCCGTTGTTTTGATGCTCGCTGCCATTGCGTTCGCGCAGGACGCGAATCAGGATTTGTTGATCTCGGTAATAGATCACCGCTGGGAGCGCGTTCGGGTCCCCGGCCAAAAGTTGGATGCCAACACCGCTGTGCCGATGCGTGGCCTCACTTCCAGTGACAAATACTACCAGCGGGCGGCCCGCGAAAATCAGCCGAAGGGCGTTCCCGATCCGAGCGAGTACACGACCGACGGGAGGAGCTCCGCAATCGAAAAGAATGTTCAGGAGGCTCGATCGGCGAAGACCGATGACGTGAACGGATTTCGATACGTGGCCAATGTTAGAAACAACAGCGGCCGCAAGGTTGATGTCCTGTTTTGGGAGTACAGGTTTACCGAATTTGCCAATCCGAAAAATGTCATTCGCCGGCAGTTCCTTTGCGCTGCGAAAATGAAACCGGGCGAGAAGCTGGAGCTTGCGGCCCTTAGCATTCTCGGCCCGAGCGACGTTATAAGCGCCGAGAGCCTGAAAGACCCGGACCGGAAGCTTTTCGAAGAAAAGATTCTTTTGAACCGGATCGAATTTACGGATGGTGCGATACTTCAGCGGCGCGAATGGAAGATGGCGGACGTCGAGCCGAGCGTAAAAAAAGCGACCGCGGCGCCATGGGGCAAAGAGATCTGCAAGATGCTTTGACCAACTTAGTTTTGCGCCAGAAAATCTGCCAATTCTTTGGCATGCGGTAATGCCGTCCGTGCGCCGACGGCCCTGCATTTGAGCGCCGCAACCGCATTGGCGCTCCGTGCCGCGTCCTCGACTGTTTCACCTTTTAGAATTCCGTACAAAAGGCCCGTGCGAAACGCATCGCCCGCCCCGGTCGTGTCCTTGCATCCGCCGGGAACGGAAAATCCTTTGGATTCGATTAAGCTGCCATTGCACAACAGCACGGAACCGATCTCGCCGAGCGTCATTCCCACAACGGCGCAGCCGTAGCTGGACGCCATCGCGCGCAACGCTTCGCGAGGATCGTTCATGCCTGTTAAACGGACAGGAAAATCGCTCGAACAGATCAAAATATCGACGAGCGGCAGAAGTTCGTCGATTCGGTCGAAAATGTTGTCGATGTCGATCGACACAAGCGTTCCGGAATCGCGCGCCTTTCTAGAAAGTGTGATGCAGGCGGAAGTATCGTGCGGGGTCATATGGAGGATCCTGCAGTTGGCCATGGCGTACAGAAGCGCTTCATCGGGAACGTATTCGAGAAGCGCGTCCCGTTTCCATATGACCGTCCGCTCGCCCGACCCAGCGTCGATCAGGATAAACGCGACCTGGGTTCTTGCACCGCTGATCCGTTTCGACAACGAAATGTCGACTCCCGCGCTTTCGAGCGAGTGCATCCCAAAGCTGCCCTCTTCGTCGTCTCCGAAGCTTCCCGCGTACGCCGTTCTCATTCCCAAACGCTGCAAGCCCGAAACTGTGGTGGCTGCCTCGCCGCCGGCTAGTTGCACGTGATCGAGGAGTTCGACT
>JAICPV010000200.1 GCA_025929655.1 Pyrinomonadaceae bacterium | reverse complement strand
GGTTCAACTTTTAGTTCGCTGTCGAACTTGAATATATTGGCCGGGCGACAGCCCGGCCTTTTTTGTGTCAACGAGCGGCAAAAGCGTCGTTGCCGGTGGTTTGGAGGAGGTGACGGGTGTCGTTTAAGGCGAGGACGCGTACGTTGTTGCGGCCGCGTATCTCGAATCGGCTGATGCCGCAGTTTGAAGTTACGATCCAAGGTGTTTGCCGCGTGTCGCGGCGGATCGCTCCCATCAGATGAAGAGTCATGAAACAGATCGCGCCGGTGTGCGAAAAGATCGCGATCCGTCCGCCTTTGTGAGTACGGAGGATCTCCCAGAGCTCGTTGGTCGCCCGTTTGAGAAGGTGATCGTAGCTCTCGCCTTCTGTGATCACATGATGGACCTTTCGGTTCACAAGGGCGTAATAATCTTCGGGATGATTTGTCTTGGACTCGTCGAACGTGAGGCCCTCCAGAACGCCGACATGCCGTTCGCGAAAGGCTTCGGTAGCATTCACTTCCAGGCCAAGAAGTTCGGCCAACGGCTTCGCGGTCTGAAGAGCGCGCTCGAGGTCGCTTGAATAGATCGCAGTGATGTGTTCTTTGGCCAGAGCGGCGGCCGTAACATCGGCCTGTTTTTTTCCGAGTTCAGACAGAGGTGTCGGGCCGTGGCCGCCGAAGCGGCCCTCCGCATTGCCAGCGGACTGTCCGTGTCTGATCAGGAAGAGTTTGGTTACAGGCATTTATCGAATTCCAGATTTCAAATTCCAAAAGTGGTACTGCTACAGAGATTCCAAGTCCGGAAATTTGGAATCTGAAATTTCGAATTTGAGATCAATCAAGCCGTTACGGCTTCGGCCTTCAACTTTTCGGTTTGGTAATGAGTTCGGAGCGCCTCGATGAATTGGTCAAGATCGCCTTCCATCACCAGATCGAGCTGGTGCACCGTTAAGCCGATGCGGTGGTCGGTGACGCGGTTCTCTTTGAAGTTGTACGTGCGGATCTTTTCGGAGCGGTCACCGCTGCCGACCATCGATTTCCGTTCGCTCGCCTGGGCTTCGTGCTGCTTTTGTTCTTCGATCTCCTGTAGGCGAGCTCGCAGGACCCGCATCGCTTTTTCACGGTTCTTTATCTGCGATTTTTCGTCCTGCATCGAGACGACGACACCGGTGGGCATGTGCGTGATCCGAACTGCGGAATAAGTTGTGTTCACCGACTGGCCGCCTGGTCCGGACGAGCAGAAGGTATCGATGCGGAGATCGTTTTGGTTGATCTGAACGTCGACCTCTTCAGCCTCGGGCAATATCGCAACCGTCACCGCCGACGTGTGAATGCGACCCTGCGTTTCGGTTTGCGGAACGCGCTGTACGCGATGAACGCCCGATTCGTACCGCATTTTCGAAAACACGTTGTCGCCCTCGATCATCGCGATCGCTTCTTTGATGCCGCCGACGCCGGTGTCCGACGCGTCCATGATCTCCATTTTCCAGCCCTGACGCTCAGCGTACCGGGCATACATGCGAAGCATCTCGGCAGCGAAAAGCGTCGCTTCATCGCCGCCCGTTCCGGCCCGGATCTCAAGAATTACGTTCTTTTCGTCGTTCGGATCTTTAGGAAGCAGCAGAAATTTGAGGCGTTCTTCGGCTTCGGGAAGGCGGGCTTCAATATCGAGGATCTCGTCTTCGGCCATCTGCCGCATGCCGTCGTCGTCGGCCAAATTCGCCATTTCTCGCGCACCTTCGAGGTCCTCACGCATCTTTTTCACCTCGCGATATTTTTCGACGATCTCCCCGAGGCTGCGGTGCTGTTTCATCAGCTTTGCGTAAGCCGTCATATCGTCCATGAACTCAGGCGATGAGATCTGAGCGGTCAGCTCTTCGTACGACTTTTCTATTTGTTCAAGTTTTTCGAACATAAACATTTGTCAGAACCCTCTGCGTAAGCAGAGGGCCAATTCGTGGTTTTTCGTTGCTCGTAATTGACGATTTCGCCGCCCGCTCGCGCAGGCGGTTCTGACCTACGCGGGTTCAAGCTTCAGCGACTCGTCCAAAGCGCGGATCGCGACCTCGAGCTGCTCGCTGTCCGGTTCCTGCGTGGTGATGTTTTGCAGCCAGAGGCCCGGCATGGTCATGAACTTGAAGATCGCACCTGATTCCTTCTTAGCGGCATAACGGATAACTTCGTAAGACAAGCCAGCAACTAGCGGCATCAGCGAAATGCGAACCAAAAGGTTCAACCACATCGCCTCGAAATTGATCACTGAGAACAGCACGATCGCAACGAGCATCACAACCATAAGGAACGACGTTCCGCACCGCGGATGCTGGCGCCTCTGCACGTGCGCGTTTTCGGGCGTCAGGTCCAGGCCTTTTTCCCACGTAAAGACCGTCTTGTGCTCCGCGCCGTGATATTCGAAAACGCGGCGGATGTCTTTGAGAAACGACATCGAGAAGATCATGATGACGAAAAATACCATTCTGATCAGCCCGTCGATCAGATTGAAGGAGACCCAGGTGCCGAACGAATCCAGCTTGATCTTCCAAACGTACGGCTTGATCGTTTCCCACCATCCCGCTTCCGCGGCGATGAAAGGTGCTTCGGCCCAGCCGAGATAAATGAAGAGCAAATTGGTTAGGACAAGCGGGGCGACTATGAAGAGCAGAATGTTGAAGCCGAGGGCGAAAACGATCGAGCCGATCGCACCGGCCGACTGTGACACCTTGCCTTTCTCGGAAACCCCGTCGCTACCGCTCCCGGTTCTGACATTTACGACCTGTACCGGGGCCTTCGTGAAATCCTCATTGGTCGTTCCTTCGACAAGCAATGGTTCAGGTTCCAAAACCGTCTCTTTTGTAAGCTCCTTTTGAGCATTGAGATCGTCTTCGTAGATCTTTGCTGAGAAGTTCAAAGCCTTAATGCCGAGCGCGAGTGATTGAATGAGGGTTGCTCCGCCGCGAAGCACGGGCCAAGACAGCCATTTGTATTTATCGCTCCATTTCGGGAGGCTTTCGGCCGTTGTTACGATCTCACCGTCAGATTTCCGGCACGCGATCGCGTATGCCGACGGTGTTCGCATCATGACGCCCTCCATCACGGCCTGTCCTCCGACGATAAGGTCACGCTCCATCGCGAATACGGTGTGCAAAAATTTCAACTTTCTGGCGCTACTTTTCATTTGTTAGCTGGTCGCTCCCTTGTTCTTTTTGATGCCCTTTGGGCGTCCGCCGTCAACCTTTATAACACTAAAATCGCCGCTGCTTTCCAGGCAGCATTGCTTCACCTGTTTGATGTCTTCAATGCCTTGTTGTCGAAGCTGGCCCATCAGCTCGTCCTCGGTGATCATTTCCTGCTCCATGTTTCGATGGATCATCCGGCCGTTCTTGACCAAAACGAGCGGCTGAGGTTCCAGAGCCCTGGCCATCAGCTCCGATTTGAAACCGAGCCAGTCGATCAAGTAATCCCATAGAATTATCACGCCGATCAGAACCAAAGCCTCCGTGACCGATTTAGCGTCGCCGGCCATGCCGTTCTGTGCAGCATCGGCAATGATCACGATCACGACGAGGTCGGCGATCCCAACCGATCCGGCCTGCCTGCGAAATATCCGCAACAGCACGAAGATGCCGAGATACATGATCGTGCCCCGGATGACCATTTCGAGGATGGAGCTTTCCGGCACGAACATCTTTTGCCATTCGATATTTGCCAGCCAATCCATTTCAATAAAAGACTAACGCCGACCCTTTTTCACCTTTCGTCGGGCAGCGAACACAGCCTCGGTCGATCGGCGCTCATAGCGTCGGCGTCTGGTTTTGAATAGCTAATATCGGTCGATGAACGACAACATCATTTTTCGCCCTTATACCCATAAATCGGGATGTGGGCTTCTGCAAAAGAGGTCAGGCTTCTGCTTTGGCTCCGCCGCGGGCGTAACGCTTGTTAAAGCGATCGACGCGTCCGGCGGTATCGACCAATTTCTGCTTGCCCGTGAAGAACGGGTGGCATTCTGAACAAATTTCGATGTGAAGCTCGCCGCCGTGCGTTGACCGCGTAGTGAACGCGTTGCCGCACGCACATGTGACTGAAACTTCGTCGTATTTCGGATGTATTTCTGCTTTCATTGCTTACCTCGCTTGTCTCGCTGTTATAAAGACAAACCATAATTATGCGGTAAACACTACAAAATTGTCAAGATTCGGCTGGCCGAGGACGTCACTTCTTCTTGTTCCGCGGGTCCCATTTGCTGTACTGCTCGATCCATTGCTGGGGCGTTACTTTGGTCGCGAGTTGGCCGATGAGATCGAACGGAATGTCCTCCGGTTTTTTGAAACGAATGCAGCTTTTACCCATATCGAGTTTTTTCGGCGACGCCTTTTTCCATTCGGACGTGAACCAATCGAGCAGCTTCTTGTCACTGTAAACGCCCATATGATAGAGAGCGATGAAGTTCTTCTGCGACGCGAGGCCCATAAACGGGACCGGCGTCTTCGGATCGCAATGATACCCGCCCGGATACAGCTTAAACGGAATGTTCCAGCCCATCATCCCGTACCCCATAGCTTCCTGAAATCCTTTGGGCAGATTCTTTTTGATCGTTTTATAAAGCTTCGTGAAGGCTTCCTTGCGGTCCTCGGGAATGCCCGCCATGTATTCGGCAACGGTTTTTGCATCAGATCTCATATATGTCCTCGGGAGCGAATCAGTTCGGCCAACCGCTGATGCTCGATCCCAAATTCCTCCATAATTTTCTCTACTTCGCAAATTTTTGACTTGTCGTTGTTTGCCTCCGATCGTTTGATGGCGACCAACAAATTGTTCTTCGGCGTGTGCTCGGCCGCGACAAACTCGAAAATTTTAGTCCGGTATCCCTGAGCTTCCAAAAGCAGTGAGCGAATGCCGTCGGTGAGCGTTTCAGCAGTACGCTCCAACATTACCGGATGTTTCAGAATGCCCGCTAGCAGTTCGGGCGGCTCTAATTGCGTTTTCACTTCGTGATGGCAGCAGGGCGCCGCGACAATGATCGAAGCGTTTGATTCGATCGCTTTGGACAGCGCTTCGTCGGTGGCGGTGTCGCAAGCGTGGAGAGCGATCAGGATATCGACGCCACCGGGATCGAAATCGGCGATGTTTCCTTGGACGAATTTGAGGCCGTCGAAGCCTGAGGTTTTCGCTATTTGGTTGCAGAGGGTGACGAGTTCTTTGCGTTGTTCGACTCCTGTAACTGAAATCGATGGTGCCCGCTCCATTAGGATCGCGGTTCTGTCTCGTATTGAAGAACCCCGGTCGCTACTGCTCCCG
>JAICPV010000422.1 GCA_025929655.1 Pyrinomonadaceae bacterium | reverse complement strand
AGCGGTTACGTGCTGAAACAGAGCGCCCCCAGCGAATTGATCAACGCGATCCGGACCGTCGGACGCGGCAATTCGTTCCTCGACCCCAGCCTTACGCAAAAGGTGCTTGGAGGTTACGTTAGCAAGGCAGAATCCTTGCGTGGAGAGAACCGCGGCGACCTTTCCACTCGCGAAAGCGAGGTTCTGAAGCACATCGCCTTTGGTTACAGCAATAAGGAGATCGCAACGCGGCTCAGTTTGAGTGTCAAAACGATCGAGGCGCATAAAGCGAATGCGATGAAAAAACTCGGCATCAACAGCCGTATCGACATCGTGAAATACGCCATTCTCCAGAATTGGCTCCAGGACGATTAGATCTTATTAGGGAAACTCCCTATACAAATTGCGTAATTTTCTGATTGTTCCGAGCCCGTGCAGGTGCGATAAATAAAACATCCACAAACCGACCTCAAGACATCCTTACATGTCGTTAAACGGTTTGGCTCCTCGACTATGTTGGCTGGAACGCGGTTTATCCGCGTTGGGTAGAGTGTCTTGCGATGGGCACTCTACTTTTTTGTTTTAACCCTCAAAAACCTTCCTATCCGCTCAGGGAATCTCCCTAAAAAGAAAGCCCAAATTCCCAATTTTCCCGTTTTGGCCCCAAGTTCATACTAACAACATCGAAAAGGTGAAGGGCGGTTGGCTCATCGGGTGGTGAATCAGGAACAAGACCGCAATTAACCTTTCCGATACACCGAATTACAAGGGGGCCGGAAGAGGGGCATCGCCTCTCTTCCAAAACGGTGTCATTCCCATTTTGAAATAGCGTTACCGAAATTTGCCCATTTTGAAATCTGATTAGGAGTTTTTTCTTGATGTTGAACTGTCCAATAGTGGAATCGAGAAGAGAGCCTGTGCCCGCTGCCGATCAGCGGACGGGCTGGATCTTCGAACTCGATGCACGCGGGACGGTTCTTCATTCCCGAGCTTTTCCCGGGACGAGAACCGACCAGGCACTGAACGAAACATTCGGCCTCAATTTCTTTGAAGATCTTGATGGTTTCGAGGGAATGCCGATGCTGCGGCAGCGTTTCAGGTCGTTCGTCACGGGAAAAAAGGCCACCGATACCTTTTGCTATTCAGCTCCCGGCTCGGGGCAGACAAGAATCCTTTTCACAAAAGCGTTCCAAACAGGAATGCTGCCGCCATCACCGTTAGTGATGATGGAGATCCGCAAGGATCCAACTACCGAACACTTGGGAGGGTATAATGGAAACACTACATTCAAACTTAGGAAATAGCGGCGGCTACAGCTATCCGGCTTCAACGTACAGCCAGACGCCTCGCTTAAAAAACGAATCCGACTCGCCGAGGACGATACGGCGCAAACATATTACGACGACCGTGTCGACACCGGTGACCGATACGGATAACTTCATTTTGAAAACGCTTCCTAAACGGCTTTTCGAGGTCCTTCGACCGCACCTGCGGCGCGTTTACGTGAACAAGGAACAGTTCCTTTTCCAGCAGGACGATGAGCTCGAATACGTATATTTCCCGGAAACCGCGGTCATCTCGGAATTTCACATTCTCGACGACGGGCGTATGGTCGAAGTTTCGATCACGGGCCGAGAAAGCGCGATCGGCATCGCGACGCTCTATCAGGCGGACCATATTTCTAACTGTGTCCAGGTCACCCAGGCCGGCAATGTTTTGAAGATCGAAAGCGCCATTCTAAGGAAGATGGCCAAGCTGCATCCCGAGCTTGCGATGCTTCTCCACAGCTATCTCGAAAATTACATTCGCCAGATATCGCAGAAAGCAGTTTGCAATATGTACCACTCGGTCGAAGAAAGGTTCTGCACATGGCTGCTCATGGTGCACGACCGCTGCGGAAGCGAAACTCTGAAATTGACGCACGAGCAGATCGCCCGCACGCTCGGCGTTTACCGGCCGAGCATCACATGCATCGCGCTCGATATGCGCAAGAAAAAGCTGATCGACTATTCCCGCGGCGGGATCTCGATCAAAGACCGCGGCCGGATGGAAGATTCAGCATGCGGTTGTTACTCGGAATTGGACTACCAAATGGGTCCGGTCAACTAGTTTTGGCCCGCGATCCACTTTCCAAAAAATGCGCGTCCTTCAATTGATTGAAAGACGCGCATTCCTCATTTAATGTGTGCGGCGATTACCTGTATGGCTGGTCTGTAGGCTCTGAAACGGCGCAAACCACATCCGCGACGGCGCGCCGTTCGCCATGTCCCGGCAGATCTCCTGCATGCTGTGCGATGTCTGCCTGGCTCACGATGCCGACGACCCTGTCTCGCCCGTCGACTATCGGGATCCTGCGAACCTGATGCCTGGCCATTGCCCGCATGCAGTCATAAAGCGAGTCGCCCGCATGACACGCGAAAGCTTCGTCCGTCATCACCGATCCGACCGGCATTCTTCCGGCATCACGCATATCTGCGACGCCGCGCACGGCGATGTCGCGGTCCGTGATCATCCCGATCAGGCGGTTGTTCCGGTCGACCACGGGCAACGCGCCGCAATCGTATCCTGCCATCATTCTGGCCGCGTGCTGAAGCGAATCGTCCGGATGCACACGGACAACGTTTGTCGACATCACATCCGCCGCCCGCTCGCCGCGGCCGCGCGAATTCCCGAATCGATTTTCGGAACGGGCGCCTCTGAAGCGGTCGCGTTCATAATATTCCCGTCCGTGTCCAACCAGCGCCAATTGTTTCGCCTGCCGAATTCCCAATGCGCAATCGCGTCAGCGTAATCCATTGCTGGCATCGATAGACCTTCGGACAGCAGGGCGGCCACGTGTTGCGAATAACACTCTGGCTGTTTCACAAATGT
>JAICPV010000078.1 GCA_025929655.1 Pyrinomonadaceae bacterium | reverse complement strand
TCATATTGATCCGAAATTTGGGAGGGTAATGATATGTCATTAATAGTTTGTCCTGAATGCGGAAATGAAGTTTCCGACTCAGCGGTCGCGTGCCCTGTCTGCGGCAGGCCGCTGCGTACGATACCGGTCGTTAAAGAGGTCGTGCCGGTGCGGCGCGAAGGAACGGATCCGAAGTGGGTGATCATCCCGATCGCGGTCCTCTCGGGAGTTGTACTGCTGTTCTTGTTCTTTTTCATGCGGAGCGGCGACGACGATGCGAACGTGAACCTGAAGGTGAACGCGTCGCGAACCGGCTCTTCGCGTGATGTCGCGCGGGGCGACTCACCGGTCGAATCTGCGCCTGGATCTACCTCGACAACGACGGTGCCGGGAAGTTCGACTACCGTGAATCCGCCGGTTTCTTCCGGTGTCAATCCGCCTTCGACTTCCACGGTGCCGGGCACCTCGACTGGTGTTGCACCGCCTGCTAAAGGTTCGGTGACAGTCGACGCGAAGATCGCAACGCGGAATGGAGCGGCGCCGGTGCGAAACGCGAGATTCTATCTTTTGGACAAGGACGTAGATCTGATACTGACCGAAGCCCGGGTCGAACCGATCGAGGGGCAGACCCTGATGAGCAGCCTTGGTTTGGCGGCCGCGTTTCCGAATCGTTACGGCGATTTCCAGCGACGCGCGATGTCGGCAATCCGTTCGCACGTAAAACATACGGCAACATCCGACGGTTCGGGAAAGGCTGAATTTTCGAACATTGAACCTGATATGTATTACCTTTTTGCGGTCACATCGAACAGAGAGGGGTTCGCGCTTTGGAGCTCGCCGGTGACCATTCAGCCCGGTTCGAACGTGCTCAACCTGACGCCGCAGCCTCTAACAGATGTCAGCGGGTTTGGGGAATAAGGTTTAAGCTGAATGTTACGCCCTTGCACGCTTTGGCTCTGCAATGAAAAAGACGGCCTTTGAGCCGTCTTTTTTCGGTTGGTGGTACACCCGGCATGATTCGAACATGCGACCTCTTGATTCGTAGTCAAGCACTCTATCCAGCTGAGCTACGGGTGCAAAGCGAATAGATAGACTACAAACCGCGTAAATTGGTTGTCAAGTTTTGCATTTCGCTATAACGCATGCGAATCCTGCTATACAAGTAAATCGAACTATTAAATTGAGATCTGAGGTCCATGATCTCAGCGTGCGAAATAGCCCTGACGAGAGCGGGCGATCAGGTCGGTGCCGGCGACTTCGATCCTGATCGAGCGCCATTTGCCGTCACGGGCGTCGTTGGACGAATCGTACTCCATCGTATAAAGCGTACGGAGGTCGGCAGCCACTATCGCATAAAGCTTGCCCATCTCTTCGAGCCGGTTGATCGCGTTGAGGGTGCCGCCGGTTCGGTCCGCGATAAGCTGAAGACGTTTACGCGACGCTTCGTACATTGCGATCTGCAGAGGAGTAGGATCGGCGAGGCGTTTCGGGTCGCCGGTCGGAAGCGCTAGAGGATAGATGGTCACCCCCTGCAGATCGGCGTTGCGAAGTATCTTCACGAGCGCGTCGCTGGATTCCAATTGGATCGCGTCTGCCATTTCATCCTCTTTTTTTGAGGATAAGAGCTTTCGGTCGTCATTCCGCGCATCGGTGTCAACGCCGTCGGTCAATACAACGATCGCCTTGCGACGCGTGCGTTCCTTCGACAGGCGGTCAAGTGCGGCCTGGATCGCTTTGTAAAGTTTCGTTTCGCCTTCACCGTTTGCGAGGTCGATCGCCTGCGCGGCGATCCTCTTGTCGGCAGAGAAATCGCTTAACAAATTGATCTTCGAATAAAATTCGATCACCGCTACGCGGTCGTGAGGTGCCAGGGCGTCGAGGAAACGTGCGGCCGAAAGCTTGATGTTTTGGCGAAAGCTTTTCGTCGACCCGCTCATGTCTAGGAGCATCACCACGCTGAACGGCGCCGTCGACATCTCAAAACGCGAGATGTCCTGCTTCACGCCGTCTTCGTAAATGGAAAAACTAGTTCGATCCAGTGTGGTGATCGGGCGACCACGCTGATCCACAACCCCAACATTCAGACGAACGATCGACGAATCGATTTTCACCGGATCATCGTCCTGCGCGGACACGTGAACTGCTGTAATCACGGCGGTGATGATCAAAATAAGAACGCGAAAATAGTGCATATAAAAATGTTACCAGTCAGACGCCCTTTGCTCGCAACCAGTTGTACGCATGCAGCTTCGTTTAACGGCGGTCCGAAATTGAACTATAATCGCTGTGTTACAGAACAAGATGCTCTATCGACCGGTGTTTTGCTGCAATTGCGGGGAGAAGATCGTTCGCGACGAATGGAGATTGTGGACGAGCAGACGATTTTGCGCGCTTTGCGCCACCGAGCATCAGGGAGCCGAATTTCTTCCTAAAGCGATCGTCGGAGCAGGCGCCCTGGCTATCATTTTTTCTGTCGCTTCGAGTATCAGAGGTCCGAATTACTCCCGTGATGCGGCAGGTTTTCCCACACAACAGACGAAAGTAAGCCTCAAGCCGCCCTCGGCTGATCGTTCGACCGCATCTGACGCCGGAAAAGCCGTCGAACCGCTGCCGCGAAACATCGATCCTCAGCCCAATACAAAAGCCGAAATAAACGAACAACCCCAGCGTGAAAAACGTTCATCGGAAGAGACAGTTTATTATTGCGGCGCCATAACAAAAAAAGGTACGCCCTGCACCCGACGAGTCAAAACAAAAGGATATTGCTGGCAGCACGCAAAAAGCGGGCAAACAGCGCCCGCGCGTTTTTGACCGAGAGGGGCGGGAAATTCAATTCTTTATTGATGTTTGTTGCGATTTGATACAAAATATCGTGTTGCGGCTTTTTCACCTTTTTCTCAACCAAACTGAACGATGAAACCTCTTGCGCAAAACACGTTGATCCAAAACCGTTATTTGATCGTGCATTTGATCGGAAAAGGGGGAATGGGTGAAGTCTATCTTGCCGTCGATCAGCGTTTGGGAAGCGCGGTCGCGCTGAAGCGCACGTTTTTTGCGGGTGACGAAATGCTCAGCAACGCATTCGAACGCGAGGCCCGGATCTTAGCGCGAATGCGTCATCCCGTACTTCCGAAGGTAAGCGACCATTTTAGCGAAGGCGAAGAGCAATACCTGGTGATGGAGCATATCTCCGGAGATGATCTTTCGAAGAGGCTCGAAGCTGCTCAAAAACCATTTCCAATGAGCTGGGTTATGTTTTGGGCGGACCAGCTGCTGGATGCGCTTTCGTATTTGCATTCGCACGAGCCGCCGATCATCCATCGGGACATCAAGCCGCAAAATCTCAAACTCACAGACGAGAATCACGTGATCCTCCTGGATTTCGGTTTGAGTAAGAATTCGACTGGCCAAACTAAGATCGAATCCGGCAGCAGTTCCGGCAGCACGGGAAGCGTCGTCGGGTACACGCCCCATTACGCGCCGATGGAACAGATTCGCGGCATCGGAACCAGCCCGAAAAGTGATCTATATTCACTTTCGGCGACGTTGTATCAGCTCTTGACGAATACAGTTCCGCCTGACGCACTTTCGCGTGCGGATGAGATGCTGAATGGCCAACCGGATCCGATCACGTCGCCTTCCGAACTGAATGCAGAGATACCGGCGGCGGTTTCCGAAGTGATCCTAAAGGGGATGGAGGTCAGCCAGGAAAAACGGTACGGGACAGCGCGAGAGATGCAGAAGGCGATGCGCAAAAGCTACGCGCAGATGCAGGAAGCGATGGGCGCGAAGACTGTCGTAATGAGCGCGGACGGGACTTCCGTTTCCGATTCCGTTCCGGTCGCGCTTCCGTCGATGGAAAAGACCGAGGTGATGGACTATGCGATGAGCCCCGCTGTTAGTGTACCAACAGCGTTGTCCGGCGCTTCTTCATCCTCCGAGGCGCCTACCAATCTGGTTAGCCAGCCTCAGCCGAAGGCGTTCGATCCGAACGCGACGATAGCTTTCGATCCAGAGCCTTTACCGGCTGACGACGGCTTTGTTTCCCAGTCGAAACAGGCCGACGTCAAAACTGAAGTGTTTCTGGCCGGCAGCAATTCGCTTCCGACTCCTGCCGCACCGGATGTTCCCGGGTATGAGCAGCCCAGCTATGCCGAACAGCGGGCCGACTCACCGGCAAACGAGAACTTTGCAGAGACGAATGCTTCGTTCGACCCGAACGCAACCATGCCGATCGGCTCGTTTTCCGACGTTGAAGAGCCAGCGGTTCTGCCGAATAACGAAACAAACTATTATTCATCCGATCTTCACGAACAGGGAACTGCTGCTGCAGGTTTTGAATCTTCGGCTTCGACCAGCTCTAATGGCGCTGCGATTGCCGAGGCGGCACCGGCCTCTGCCGCCCCGGCGCGGCCTGCACCGGCAAAGAAAGGCTCAGGCGGAAAGGTGTTCGCGGCGGTAGCAGCGGTCGCAGTGCTTTTCGTACTCGCGGCTGGCGCGATAGGCGGAGGCTGGTATTATTATAATAATTATTACGCAATAGCTCCGGAAGCGGAGGAATCGCCCGTTCCGTCGGCCGAGCCCAGCCCGGAACCGACGTTCGATGTCTATGCACAGTCGAATTCGAATTCTGACGAGGGAAACACGGCCGTGGTGACTGACGCTAACGGCTCGTCGAATTCTTCCAACGCCGACGTGCTGACCGTGGTACCGACGCCGGAACCTGAACCACAGGTTGATGCGCAGCCGCAGCAAGCCGGGCCGAACACAAGGCCTGCACAGCCGCGAAACACGCCGACGACGCGCCAGCCCAGTACAGCGTCCAAACCAACGCCGAAACCCTCTTCGACGCGCGACAGGAAGATCATTTTGCAATGATCGGGAGAGATGCAATGAGATTACGTGCCCAGCTAATTGTTTTGCTCGGATTCATTCTTTTTGGCCTGGCCTTCGTGCCTGCCGAAGCGTCCGCCCAGGAATCGGGCGTCAAACGCGACACGGGTAAGGCGAAAAAGGCCCGCGAGGCAGGCGATAAACTGCTTCGCCAGAAAAACTTTCGGGACGCGGTCGCCAAGTTCGAGGAATCGATAAAATTTGACCAAGAAAGCGACGAGTCGCATTTTTTGAAGGGATACGCCCACTATTTCCTCAAGGAATATGACGCCGCTCTCGAGCATCTGAACCGCGCGGAAGCGCTTAAATATAAGCCTCTGCTGGAGTTGTACCGGATCAGGGCGAACGTCCAGTACGAGCGGAAGGATTACGAGGGCGCGATAGCCGACATTCGAAGAGTGGTCGAAGCGGAACCAAGTAATGTCCAGTATCTAAAGCTGGCGGGCGATGTAAGCCTTTTGCTAAAGGATTATGACGGGGCCCTCGCAATCTATCAAAAGCTGTCAGCTGCCTCGCCGAACGACGGGAACATACTGTACGCGATGGCGCAGTTGTATGCGTCAAAAGGCGATCTCGACAATCAGATCGTTTTCGCCGAAAGGGCCGTGAAGGTAGGTACGCAAAATTTTGCCGAGGCTCAACTTCTCCTCGCGGATGCTTATACAAAGCAAGGAAAGGCACCCCAGGCCGAAGTCGCGCTGCTTAAGGTCATCGAGGTTAAGCCCGACAGGCGGGATATTTATCGAACACTATCCGACATGTATCGATCGCAAAGCCGGTTCACGGACGCGATCGACATTACGAGAAAAGCGATAAAGCAGTTCGCCAATGATGGAGAGCTCTATACCGACGCGAGCTGGTACTACAGCCTCGCCGGCCGACACGAAGAGGCGGTGCAGGCCGCGCAGGCGGGCATTCGTTTCAGCCCGGACCGGTCGATGGCCTATACAAATCTTTGCCGGGCATATAATGACCTGCAAAAGCCGGAGCTCGCGATATCCGCTTGCAACAACGCACTGAAACTTCAGCCCAATGATGGCGAAACGTATTTCTATCTCGGAAGGGCACACGACCTGCTGAACAAACCGACCGAAGCCACCAGGTTCTACAAGCAGGCGGTTGTCGGGCTGGAGGCATTCACAGCCGAGAACCCGACCTATTCGGATGGATTTTATCTTCTGGGGAATGCGTATTTCGCAGACAACCAGTTGGAAAAGGCGATAGCGGCGTATGCCAAGTGTTTGGAGATGAGCCCACGTTTTGCGCGGGCCCGGTACAATATCGGGATGGTCCAGCTGCAAAAGAACGACAAGACAGGCGCTACCGAACAATACAATATCCTGGTCGGGATCGACCGGGCGCTGGCTACGAAATTGAAGACCGAGATCGATAAGGTCGCGGACAAACCTTAGGTCTATCGGAATGAATTATCGGCGTCGATGTTTACGTTGACGTTTTGGAATTTCAGTATAACGCGGACGACCTCGTTTCTGTTATCGAGCGTGGCCGGAACAAAGGGCGGAGCGATCCGGTCGGCACGAAAAGCCGCCTGGAGACGCTCCATTCTTCTTTTGTCGGTGGACGATTCGACCACATCCGCGATCCTCGCCTCACCGTCGCTGTAAACGTCCGCCACCACTACAACCTCTTCGTCCCTATGCGAACTTCGCGTATTGAAGTTGGCCATCTCGACCAGCGTACCCGCCGGATTTATGCTTGGCGATTCGGGGGATACGTCGCCCCGGGAAAGAGCGAATTCACGAGGCGTGATGAAATGGTCACCAAATAATGGATACAAGGCATCCTTGTTCTTCATTTCCTCGCTGCGGACTTCCGCGAGATTCGGTACGTTCGCAGGAATGAGGATCAGCCCCAACAGCGAGATACCCAATACCACCGATGCCAAGGTACCCGCCGCGGTCGGCATGAACCATTTCTGCCACCAGTTCTTTGGTTCCTCCAGGAGCCGGAACGACGGATACCCGTAAACCGGCGACAACTCCGCGGCGATCAGCGCTTTCAAGCGTGTGAACGAACGCTTGCCGATCTCAGGCCGTGGAAGGGCACGCAAATCATTTCGAAGCGAGCGTAAAAAAGCCAGCTCGTCCCGGCAAAGCGGGCATGCCGGCAAATGCCCGGAGATCACCGCCGTTCGCTCATCCGACAGCGAACCGTCCGCAAGCTCCTGCAATTCTGATCTTAGATCTCGGCATTTCATATTTCTTTTTAATTCCATCTGCGAATGGCTCACTCGCCCCGGCATCATGCCCGTTCCCAGCTTTCGGAATGTTAGTCCGTTCCCGGAATCGGGCTAAACCACTTCTTTTGACTAATCGTTTGGCACCGATCGTTTTGTCTTCAAAAGTCTTCAACCGGGGCGAGTCAACCATTCGCAAATTTTCAAAAATCCCTGAGCTTTTCCTTCAGAATGCCCCGTCCCCGCGCGATCCTGGATTTCACTGTCCCTATACCGATGCCGAGCATTTCGGCGATCTCGCCGTAACTGTAGCCTTCGACATCGCAGAGCACCACTGCCTCGCGATATGAGTGGGGAAGCCTGCCCAGTTCGCGAAACACGGCAGATTGCCGTTCGTGCTCGACCGCGATCTGCTCCGGGTCCCGGCCCCTGTCGGCGATCCTGTCCGCCTGGACCGCATCGTTATCGCCTAGCGCCGCATCGAGCGAAATCGTCCGGTCGAACATCCGCCGCTTCCACCATCGGAACCGGTTCCGTGCGTGGTTCACGGTGATCCGAAAGAGCCATGTTTTCAATTCTGCGTCGCCTCGAAAGCTTGCGATCCCGCGAACCGAGCTTAAGAACGTTTCCTGCGTGATATCGTTCGCGTCTTCGCGGCTCTGAGTGAGCCGGAACGCCAGCCCGAAGATATCGCCGGCAAACTTTTCAACCATCATGTCGAAAGCTTCGGGGTCTCCAGCCTTCAACCGCTCGACGAATCCGAGGGCTGAATTTTGGACGTTGACCGGCAAGCCTGCCAATTCGGCGGCTGCTCTTTCGGTCTCGTCGAATGTTAATGACCTACCCAGAAACACTCCACGCTAAAACTTTTTCAAAACACGTTTTGCAAAACACTCGGCCGCAATTCGGGCGGCTTATTATATTAGACACCCAAACGGGCACTTTGTTCCCGAATCGGGGTTTTCGCGCCTCCGCTTTGTTTTCCCTTTCCATCATCTTTCTCGCTTTGGTTGCCGAACGCCCGCCGTTACGCTAGATTATTAATT
>JAICPV010000102.1 GCA_025929655.1 Pyrinomonadaceae bacterium | reverse complement strand
GATACGGTGCCAGGGCTGGCCGGAGCGCGAAAGCTCGTGACCTTCGTTGGGGAAGCGCACCATCACGGTCGGGACCTTTCGATACTTCAACGCGCGGAAAAGTTCTTCACCGCCTGCACCCGGCGGGGTTCGATGATCTGCTTCGCCAAGAATGAACATCATCGGCGTTTTGATCTTCGCGACATGCGTGATCGCAGATCTTTGCCTGAAGCCGTCGACGTCTTCGAACGGAGCACCTTTGAACCAACTCGGATGAAACTGAGTAAAATCGGCGGAATACCACCAAGCGGCCCAATCGGAAATGTCACGCTGCGAAACCGCCGCTTTGAACCGGTCGGTTTGCGTCACGGCGTGATTCGTCAGAACGCCGCCGCCCGAGCCGCCGGTGATGCCGAGCTTCGTCGTGTCAATGTAGCCGCGTTTGATCACCTCATCGACTGCGAGCATCAGGTCCTTATGGTCGTCGCCGGGATAGGCGTATTGGATGACGTTGCCGAATTCCTGCCCGTAGCTGGTCGATCCGCGAGGATTCGGATAAACGACCACGTAGCCTTTCGCCGCCATCCATTGGAATTCGTGATCGAAGACATATCCGTAGGCAGCGTGCGGCCCGCCGTGGATGTTCAGGATGAGCGGGTACTTTTTCCTCGGGTCAAAGTCGGGCGGCTTCTGAACCCACGTTTGAATTCGCTTCCCGTCATAGCTCGTGTACCAAACGTCGTCCGGTTCGGTCAGGTTCAGCTTTGAAAAAAGCGACGCGTTGACCTTTGTCAATTGCTTCGATTGGCCCGTCGCGCGGTCTAGAACGTAAAGATCTGTTATTACGGTAGGCGTCGAACGTGTGTAGATGATCTTTCCGGCGTCGCGAGTGCCCCGATACGACATCACCGCCTGGTCGCCTTTTGTAACGTCTGTCAATCTTCCGGTCGAAGCGTCGAACATCCCCAAGTTCGCGCGGCCTTCCTTTGCGTAGCGTTCGATTATCGCTTTGCCGTCGGCCGTCCAGATCGGTGCGTTGCCGCCGCCCGCTCGCGGTGGAGCGTTGTCACCTCCAACACCACTGCCGAGATCAAAATCGAATTGGGCGGTCAAATTCTTTGGCTTCGCATTCGGCGCGATGTCCATAACCCAAAGGTCCGGCTGCGTATACGAGCGAACAGGCTCGCCGTTCTCGGACGCATTGAACGCGAGTTTTTTCCCGTCCGGGCTAAGGCTGAGAGAACCGATGCCCATAGGGATCTGCGTAAGCAATACTGTCACGCCGCCGGCGTACGGAACCGAATAGATCTCAGTTTTCGGCAGGCTGTAGTAGGGCTCAGGGTCTCGGTTGGTGGTGAAATATATACGCGAGCCGTCGCGCGCCCAGACGAAATTGCCCTCGGAGAATCTTCCGTTTGTGAGCTGCTTTGCGACAGGCTTATTTGTGGGATCGGCCGGGACGCCTATGACCCATAAATGATTCGGGCGAGTTGGGTCGGTATAACCACTGCCATCCGACCTATAAACTGCTCGCGTGATCACGCGGACGTCGGATTCGCGAGGAGTCGGCGATGGAGCGGCTTTGCCGAATTTCGCGACGTCCTCAGGATTCGCTGAGCTGCTGAATGCGATCCACTTGCTATCGGGCGACCAGACAGGGCCGCCAGCACCGCGTGCGACGTTGGTCAACTGAAACGCCTCACCGCCGGCGGTCGGGAGCAGGTAGATCTGCGAGAACGTGCCGGCCGTTTCGCTGCCGCGAACGAAAGCGAGATATTTCCCGTCGGGAGACCAACGGGGTGCCGTGTCGCGTGTGCCGCTCGTTATACGTCGCGGCTCTTCGCTTCCACTGGTCGAGACGGTCCAGATCGAAGTGTCGTAATTCGTCTTCGCGGCGTTGACCGTCACCTTCACAAAGGCAACCGTCGCGCCATCGGGCGAGACCTGAGGGTCGCCGACCCACGCAAAGTCGAAAAGGTCCTTTTCGGTAATGCTGCGTTTCTGGGCGGACGCGGCTAATGAGAATACAAGCGTGACTACAAAAAGGCGGACAAGGGTCTTTCGCATAGCAACCTCAAGGGTGAATTGTGATTTGGTACGCAAAGCGTAACAGGTAAGTTATCTGCTGCAAAGCGTCATATCCCTGCTGCGCTTCGCAATTCGTTCAAGAGCTGGCCGGCGGTCCAATCGTTTCCGGCGAAGACCTTTGTGACCTTGCCTTCGGGTGAGACGACGATCGTGCGCAGGTTGTGGTTGATCTGTGTTTTATCGTTTTGATCGACCTCGTAACGCAGCCCGTAAAAGTCCGCGATCTTTTTGACCTCCACGTCGCTGCCGACCGCAAGCTGCCAGACGCCGAGGTCCGTTGCGCCCTGTCCCATGTAACCGAGGCCGTAGGATCTCAATTTCGACGGCGTGTCGTTCTCCGGATCGAACGAAATGGAAAGCAGTGCGATCTTTTCTTTCAGGGGCGGATCGTCATTTATCGCGTGCGCGACGTCGCTGAAGCCGGTTGACATCTTGATGCAGTAATCCGGCAGAGGGCAGCGGGCGTAGATGAACGTGACCGCCCACGCTTTGCCACGGAAATCCTTCAGCGAGATCCGCTTGCCGTCCTGATTGGTCAGCGAGAAATCGGGTACGCTTTGGCCTACCTGAGCGAAATTCTCATTTATCGGCGGCTCCGGCTGCCCGGGGTTCGCAGCCGCGACGATCCCGATCTTTTCCAGCCAGTAAGGATCATCGGCCGTGCTGTCCACCACAAGCTCGGCACGAACCTCGACCCCGGGTTTCAGCTCGTCCCAGACCCAATCCTCACGGATCGGGAAGTCCATCGTCATCGGCTCCATAAAGCCCGGGATCTCCTCGTGCTCGATGGTCGCCTTTTTCGCCTGCTTATCTACCGAGACGACCTTCCCCTTTAAGTCATAGCGTTTTGCAGCGGCACTTGCCGGATTCGTGTTGGCAACCTCAGCCGGTTGGCAGGCGGAAAACAGAATAGCGGCAAGCGTGATAAAAATTACGTTTCTCATGACTACGAAACAATTAGTATCACGCAAAGACGCAAAGGCCGCAAAAAGAAAAAAAGAGAAGGCATTTTTCAGCCTTCTCCTTAAACGAAAGTCTCCCTCTCAATTATCTGGTCGACCCCGTGAAGTTCTGATCCGACGTAGCGCTGTAGTGCTCGTACGTGATGCTTGCCGGCGAGAAGGTGTAGCGTTTCAGGCTCGGCGTGATCGTGTACGTCTCAGCCAGCGGGACGCCGGTGAAGACATAATTGCCGAGGGAATCGGTCACAGTTGTTCGCACCGATCCCTCGGACGAGGTCAGCGTGACTGCCACGCCTCTTATCGCTTTGCCGGACTGCTGGTTCAGAATGCGGCCGCCCACGTTCGCGGCGGTCGGACCCAGGATCGAGAAATTCGCGTCGCCGATATCGAAGAAAATATTCTCCGATGCCTCGACCATAATGCGTGCCGAGTCCGTCCCAATGTTTGGCAAGAGGACCAGCTCGCTGCCGTCATTAGGGGTATTCGCTTTCAATACCAAAGGAAATGTCTGGCCGCCGTTCAATGAAAGCCGGATGTTGACCGTTGCTGCACCGGGCACTAAAAGGTCAGTGTTCGCCACCAGCCATGTGACCGTGAGCGGTGTGCCACCCACCTGTCCGACTGCCGAATCGGGTGCGGTCACCTTGAACGGGCCGGCAAGATTGGTCACCGAAACCGTCATGTCCGTGTAATTAGTCTGGCCGATCGCCACACCCGGAACATACGGATGATTGTCCCTCACGGTCAGCCTGAAATTCAGGTCGCGTGTCACCGAACTCAATGCCTCCATCAGCATGGTCGGGTCGCCGCCCTCGTGGGGCTGCGTTGTGAACTCGCCTGCAAGGATCGTTGAAAGGCTTGGGAAATACTTGCTCGGCGACGAAGTTGAGTTGAACGAAATGAAGTTCGGCCCGACGAGCTTGGTCGGGTTCGCACTGGACGCGACTAGTGTCACGCCCGTATTCAGTGCAGAGTCATTTTGCTCCCAGTTGTAGGTTACCGCGTCACCGTCCGGGTCGGTCGCAGAGCCCGTGAGCTTGAACGGCGTCATGATCGGGATCGTATAGCTGCCCACAGGAGCGACCACCGGCGCGCGGTTGCCCGTCGACGCGATTATCCCGTCAGCAGGACAGCCGCGAGTGGGCAGATTCTGCTGTATCTGCTCGATCGAGGTCGCGTGGAACACGTCGATCGAGTGGGGAGCTACGTTCGTCAGAATGCCGACACCGGCGTACCCCATGATCGTGATGCCGGAACCGATCTCCTTGTCCTGGCCCATATCTTCCGGGAACGGTATCTGTCCATAAGAGAAAGTGTGGTTGGCGCCAAGCTGATGGCCGACCTCGTGTGCGACGTAGTCGATGTCGAAGAAGTCTCCTTCCGGAACATCGTCGGCGGGCGAGGTGATGCCCATACCCTTGTCGTGAGTGCTGCTGCAAACGCAGCCGATGCAGCCCGCGTTGCCGCCGCCGCCTGATGCACCGAACATGTGGCCGATGTCGTACATCTCCGGCGTGATGCCCTGTGCCGCGATCGCGCCCGCGAGTTCGTCGTTCCAAGTCCCAAGGTCTTCGGAATACGGATCGGTCGTTCCGTCGTAGAAGATGAGCCGGGTCGTTTCGGCAATGAGATTCAAATGAAGGCCGAGATCTCTTTCGTAAACGCCGTTCGTGCGTGTAAGCGTGGCGTTTATGCCGGCCAGGACAAGATCGACCTGTGCCGCGCTGGTTGCTCCAAAATAGTTCGAGTACTCACCGTTGACCGACTGGGCAAGCCGCATCGTCCTTATCTCACCGGAATTGCTTTCCAGCCGCTGGCTCTCGATCTGCGTTTTCCACTTCGAAAAGAGTGCGAGTTCCACGGGTGCATTGCATGCCCAAGGCAATTCGCCGGGCCGCCGGATCGATTCGAAAACGGCGTAAACGGTGCCGTCCTTCGAGTAAGGTTCGATGATCTCCGTTCGCGCTTCACGGCCGCGAGACTCCGATGCGGTCCTGAAAACTGTTCCTTGAACCCCGTGTCGGGAGACGCTCAGCTTCACGGTCGCATATTTGTCCGTGATTCCGCGGCCCGAAAACGCCCGGATCCCGGGGAATTTGGCCTGGAGCTCGGGCTCGAAATTAGAGGCCTCAAAGAGCTCGTAATGTTCTATACCGCCCGCCGCGTTCGGCAGCGAAACGATCGTCGGGACGCCAGCCCTATCGGCGACGGAGAACAGCTTCGCCTCAAGGCTCCCGCGGTTCAGGCCGAACAATCTTACTTGTTTGGGAAACGACTGGCGCCGGACGGACCTATTTGTCTCGACACGCGGTACTCCTTGGATCGGCGACCAATCCGCCTGTTGGCCGAATAGTGCTGTCGAAGATGCAATTATCAATGAACAGATCAATAAGAATGTCCTGTGGTGCTGCCCGGTTTTCATAAATCCCTCCTTGTGGATCCCGCCCGAATGGTTTAAGTCGAACTTTATACCGGAATGCTACGCCGTATGACTTGAGTAAAACTTGAGCCAAATTTCAGTTAAAAGGTGGGGTGGTTGAGAAATGAAAAAAGGGAAGGCATTTCAGCCTTCCCGTAGCGCTAGCAGCTCATTCGCTATGTCCTTAGCGGACGGCGATCATGCTCGGCCTTACGCTGAGCGAGTTTAGGGGAAAATCGTCCTTCTTGCCGAATTTCACGGTACGAAGGCGTGGGGTTCCGCTATCGAGGAAATACCACATGCCGCGGCGGTAGACTGCAAAGTCCGTAGTGCCGTCGCCGTCGTAATCGGCCGGGACGGGAATGGAATCTGCATACCCAAATTCGAAACGGTCCGTCTCGCCAGTTTTCGATTCCTGCACGTACCAGACGCCGGCTCTAAAAGCCGCGATGTCGGCGCGTCCGTCGCCGTCGTAATCGGCGGGGACAAGCAGGTCGTCGCCGGCGATTCCGAATTCGATAGATCTCAGTGTGCCCGTCGCGCTTTCAGCGATGTACCAGCGATTTTCCATCGAGCGGAAGACCGCCGCATCGGCCTGACCGTCGCCGTCATAGTCGGCCGGAACCGGAACGTCACCGAGCAAACCCCACGACGAGGATGAGCCGCCCTTAAAGCCGGACCGCGACGTGAGAACGTACCATTTGCCATCCGCCGGACGCCACACCGCGATGTCGGCGATCTTGTCCGCGTCGAAATCCGCGGGCACGGGGATGTCCTCAATACCGCCGGTCCAATACGGCGTGGTCTGGCCCCATTTTATCGTCATCGCCGCGCCGTCGCTGCTGCGGAGGATGTGCCAGTCGCCTGTCGTCGGCCGCCAGACAGCAATATCGCTATTGCCGTCGCCGTCGTAATCGGCAGGTACGCGAACGTCGCCCTGGATGCCCCATTTATAAGCAGAAAAACCGCCGCGTCCATCCGCCGACTGGATCTTCCAGGAATTCGATCGCGAATCGATAACCGTAAGATCTGCGGTATTGCCGGCCGCTGCTTTGGCCGAAGAAACAGCGAAAAGCAGTGCAAAAAGCACCACCGCCAGAACGAGGAGTATCCGAATTTCGAATTTCGCGTAGATGTGGGCGATCATTTCTGTTTTCTTGACGTTCACAGAGGTAGTTTTTTGCGGCGGATCTCAGGAATCGGCCGTGCGGTCTATTTGTTTCTGCCCTACAAAACTGACAATCCGCGGATAGTTCCTGTAAAATTTTTCTTTTCCTTATGTCAGCAAAATTGCTCGCCGGCAAACCGATCGCAGACGCGATAAAAGCCGAGGTCGCAGCCGAGGTGTCGGATATGCGCGAAGTGCACGGTTTCGCGCCGTGTTTGGCCGTGGTCCGTGTCGGCGACGATCCGGCATCGGCGGTTTATGTCGGAAGCAAAGTGAAAACCAGCGAGGAGATCGGGCTGGCCTCGATCCATCATCATCTTCCCGCGGAAACTGACGATCCCGAGCTTTTGAAGCTCGTGGACGAACTGAACAATAACGAAGACGTCGACGGCATCCTCGTTCAGCTCCCGTTGCCGGCGCATATCAACGAGAACGAGGTGCTCGAGGCGATCCGTCCGGAAAAGGACGTCGATGGCTTCCATCCGGTGAATGTCGGGCGGCTTTCACAGGGACGCGAGAGCCTCGCTCCGTGTACGCCAGCGGGCGTGATAGAGATGCTGAAGCGTTGCGACATCGAGATCGCGGGCAAGCATGCCGTCATCATCGGGCGCAGCAACATCGTGGGCAAGCCCATGGCCGCGCTGCTGCTTCAGGAAAGCGCGACTGT
>JAICPV010000539.1 GCA_025929655.1 Pyrinomonadaceae bacterium | reverse complement strand
GGTGATGTTCGCGATCTTCGGCGGACTCGCATACGGCGCATATTACTATGTGACGACCCATCCGATCTATCAGGAGATCTCGAACATGTTCGCCGACCCAACCGGCCGCGCGAACACGGACATCAACCTGCGGCCGGAACCGAGCGCCGATAACGACCCGATCGGCGTGGTCACCAAAAACTCGCGGGTGCGAATTGTAAAATCGCAGAATAATTGGTATCAAGTTGAAGTGTTGGAACAGGGCCGCGACCGCGGCGTACCGCTCGCGACCAACCGCGGCTGGCTGAATAAGCGATATGTCGACCTGGATTAGCAGATGATCATTAACGCCAAGTCGCAATGGCGCGAAGCCGCGAACAAGAGCTTTTAGTAGCTTTGCTCCTTTGCTTCTTTGCGTTGAAAAAGAAATGAGCGTTTTAGAAAAAGTTAGGCGGTGGATCGACGGCGACTCTTCGGAGCTTGTGCTTGAAAACGCCGCGCGCGACGCGCAGGTCAAGCCCCGCAGCCAGGCCGAGGAATTCATCGTCAAGATCGCGCGTGCGGTCGAAGCGGTGATGCAAAAAGAGATGCTGCCGCTGCCGCAGGGGACGACGATCATCCCGAGCGAATACACGATCTTCCTCAACGCCGACGACGACCGCGAATGGCAGGGCGTAAAGCGCCGCGGACTCGAACAAGGGCTTTATCACATCCTCGCTGAGCGTGCGAAAGAGATCGCCGGAAAGAAAAAGCTCGAAACGAGATCATTCGTTCTGGAGCTGCGGATCGATGCAACACTCGAAAAAGGCGAGGTCCGCGTTCAGCATAGCTGGGAAGATTCGACCAGTAACAAAACCGGCGTCCTTGCCAGGCCGAAGAGTTCTCCGGAGTCAAAAGCTGCTCCCCAGTCGGTTAACAATCGTTCGACCAGCCCGAATGTCATCCCGCCTCCGGCAGATTATCTTCCGCCGCTACCGTCGCGAACAGGTTTCGAAACGGTTCGCCGGGACCCCTCGGGCGTACCCGGTACAATGCCGGGCATCAGCGTTGAACGGGCCGTACCTCCTGACGAAGCCGAGCAGATGACCAACGTTCGCCCGCGTGCCAAGGAGCTTTACAAACTCGAGATATGGCTGAACAACATCCGGCAAAATGTCCTCCCCGTTTTCAATAAGGAGATCGTCATTGGCCGGGGCTCGCGTTCCAAGCCGGTCGATATCGCGCTTTCAGGCGACCCCGAGATCAGCCGCCGCCACGCCGTGATCGGCACCGACGGGCAAGGAAACTTTTGGGTGATAAACGAAGGCCGGAACAATGCCATGATCGGCAATTACGAGCTCGCCACCGGCCAGCGCGTCCCGCTGAAACCCGGTGTGAGCCTTTCCATCTGCAGTTACGTGCTCCGCATTCAGCCGCGATAATCAAAATTAATAGAGTTCCCTTTGCTTTTCGTAAACAGAAGGTACGGAGATCTCAGAACAGGAAGGCCGGGAATAAAAAATTTCTCGGAAGGCTTCAAATATGCTATAAGTAGGCTTAATCGGAAGCGCGTCGTTCGCGAACCTACAAGGGAAAACTCCAATAACCTGACGTATGCCGCCCGCAAACTATGACGTTTGCGGCTGCCGGCTCATTTTTTCCGCCCACAATTCAGATAACAATAAAGTCATACGCGGGAGAATCAGCGCTATGGAGAATCACAGTTCAAAGATCTGCACGAAATGCTATTCGGTCCAGGAACCGGCGGCACATTTTTGCGACAACTGCGGTAAGGCCTTCGCCGCCACCGCCGCTACCGACGGCAACATTTCAATGGTCACGAGGACGTTCCTGAAGCGTCAGGTCGCTCAAACGCGTCCGTTCTTTTGGCTTTGCGTGATCATAGTCGCGATGCTAGGGGTGTTTGGGTTTGCGCAAGCCGGGTTGTACCTTGCCGACTCGGGGGCTGCCGGCGCGGTAGTTTCGCAAAAGCCGTCCGCCTTTGTTT
>JAICPV010000429.1 GCA_025929655.1 Pyrinomonadaceae bacterium | reverse complement strand
GCGCGGGGATTCAACGCCCTATCTCAATATCAAATCGTGGGCCACCTATGATGCCGCGAAAAGAATGCTGGCTTCGGCGGGACATAACATCGACGAACTGATGGCCTCTGCACGAACGAGAGGCTTCAAGCCGATAAACACTGGTTTGAAGGCGAAACTGGATCTGAAAAGCGAGCTTAAGACGTTTGAGTCGCCCAATGTTGTAGGAACGGTCAGCGGAAGCGATCCGAAATTGAAAAGCGAATACGTGATATATTCCGCCCACTGGGATCATCTCGGCATCGGCAATCCTGACGCGAACGGGGATAAGATCTACAACGGCGCTTACGACAACGCGTCAGGGGTCGCTGCCGTTTTAGGGATAGCTGAGGTCCTCGCTAAAATGCCCGAAAAAGAGCGGCCGAAACGATCTTTCATGTTCTTTTTCCCGACAGCTGAAGAGCAGGGGCTTCTGGGGGCTGAATATTATTCGCAAAACCCGCTTGTTCCACTTTCGAAAACCGCGGCGAATATCAATCTGGATGGAGTGAACTTTTTCGGGAAGGCCTCCGATGTCATGCCCCTCGGCGCGGAGCGTTCGTCAATAATGGACCAGATCGCGGAAGCCGCGAAGGAACGTAACATCGCGATCACGCCTGACGCGGAACCTGAGCAAGGATACTTTTTCCGTTCCGACCATTTTCCGTTTGCCAAGGTCGGCGTTCCGTCGGTTAATTTCCAGCACGGGGAAAAATTCGATCCTCCGCTGACCGGCGAGGCCCTCGCATTTTCCAAGGACTACACGGCGAAGTATTACCATCAGGCATCAGACGAATATAAGCCCTGGTGGAATATGGACTCCATGATCCAGGAAGCTGAGCTTGCTTTAGCCATCGGCATCAAATTAGCGAATGCCCCGCAGATGCCTCGTTATAAGGAAACGGACGAATTCTCAGCACCGGACAAAAAACGTTTTGGCAGAATTCAATAGATTCAAAAGCTAAAGGAAATGTCTGTCTTTGACGTCGAAATCGCTGCGCAAATTCTGGACGATTTGATTGACCGCGCGAAAATGGGGGAAGAAATACTAATTCGCGATTGCGATACTATCGTCAGAATGGAGCCTACCCGTGAAAATATAGAAAACATTGAGTGAACAGCTAACGGTGCAGTTTGTTACGGGATGGCTTACAATACTCCCTTGTTGGTTATGCGGCCGGTACCCACTGGCCGCATATTTGATTTGGAATGACCAAAACCTTCTTCATCACAACACCGATCTACTACGCGAACAGCCTGCCGCATCTCGGGCATCTGTACACGACGATCGTCGCTGATGCGATCCATCGATACAAAAAGCAGCGTGGTTTTGACGTCTTTTTCCTGACGGGAACGGACGAGCACGGAATAAACATCGAGCGTGCTGCGGAACGCGAAAAGCGTACTCCGAAAGAACAGGCGGATTTTATTTCGGGCGAGCTGAAGCGGATGTTCCGCGATTTCAAGCTCGATCCGGAAAATGGTGGCTACGACATTTTCATGCGGACCACTGAGCCGTTTCATTACGTAGCAGTCCAGCATCTGTGGTGCGAAATAGCGAAGAACAAAACGCCGAAAGGAAACGAAAATATTTACAAAGGCTTCTACGAAGGTTGGTTTTGTGCTCCGTGTGCGGCGTATAAGACCGAAGACGAATACGTGAAGATCGAGGGTTCGGACATTCCAAACTGCCTCATTCACGAGCGACCGCTGGATAAGGTTTCCGAAGAGAGTTATTTCTTTCGACTTTCAGATTACGACGATTTTTTGATCGAGCGGATCGACGCCGACCCGACGCTAGTCCGGCCGGAGGCTCGCAGGAACGAAGTCTTGTCTTTTGTTAAGCGAGGCCTTCAGGATCTTTCTATAAGCCGTTTGAAAACTTCGGTTTCGTGGGGCGTGCCGGTACCGGGTGACGAAGCTCATGTGATGTATGTGTGGCTCGATGCGCTTTCCAATTACATTACAGCCCTCGGTTATGGAAACGACCGGTCGGGAGCGCCGGGCCTCGACCGCTATTGGCCCGCGATCCATTTGGTCGGAAAAGACATACTTCGGTTTCACACCGTATATTGGTTTTCATTCCTCAAAGCCGCCGGACTGCCGCTTCCTGGCGGAGTGTATGCCCACGGAATGTGGCTGGACGTGAACGGCCGTAAGATGGGCAAAACCTTGGGTAACGTGATCGAAGTTGATGTATTACATCAACATTTTCAGGTCGATTCTATCCGATACTTCCTGCTTCGCGAGATGGTTTTTGGGCAAGACGGGAAGTTCGGGTATGAGAACCTGATCGATCGTGCCAACTCCGACCTGGCGAGCGGCCTTGGCAATCTTGCGTCGCGAACTTTTTCAATGATCTCGAAGTATCGCGAGGGTCGAATTCCGGACGGAAAGATCGCTGAAGAGAATTATCTTCAGGCCCGTCGTGCAGGGATCGACCCGGACGGTCAGGATATCGTCTCGGTGGTTGAACACGCCAGGGACGAATTCATACGGCGTTTTGATAATTTCGAATTCAGCCAGGCCCTTGAAACGCTTTGGGCGGTAATCGCACGGATCGACAAAATGATCTCGGACGCCAAGCCGTGGGAGCTGGTTAAGGACGAGAAGCAAGTTGAAACCCTAAACGCAGTATTGTATCGCGCGACCGAGACGCTGCGGTGGCTTGCCGTGATGCTTTATCCGGTCATGCCGGAATCGTCACAGAAGATCTACGGTCAGATCGGATTGATCGGCGATGTTGCCCGGATCGATCCCGCAAAACTAAAGTGGGGCGAATCGCCGCCCGGTACGACCATCGG
>JAICPV010000293.1 GCA_025929655.1 Pyrinomonadaceae bacterium | reverse complement strand
TCGCTCCCAGAACTTGTTCGGCGAATATGCCATTTTCGGTAAAGATAGGTTCATCCAAACCGAATTCTTTGCACCTTGCGAGCTTGTCCGCGGTTCGCGTAGTTCCGATCACGCGCCCACCGAACGCTTTGCCCAACTGCAAACCGGCGAGCCCGACGCCCGAGCCGACCGCATGGATCAAAAGCGTTTCACCTTTTTTCAGATCTGCCTGCGTGAAAACCGCGTCGTGCGCGGTGATAAATACTTCGGGGATCGCCGCCGCCTCGATGAAATTCAGATTGTCGGGAATTTTTATCGCAAGCGACGCATCTACAATAAGCTTTTCGGCATGGGCTTCTCCGGCGGTGATGCCGAAAACGCGGTCGCCTTTTTTGAAGTTTGAAACGGCATCGCCGCATTTTTCAACCTCGCCCGCGAATTCCAGCCCGGGAATATTCGGCGAATATCCCGAGGGTGGCGGATATAGTCCTCGCCGTTGAAGAAGGTCCGCGCGGTTTAACCCCGAAGCACGAACGCGAACAAGTATCTCGGTGCCGTGCGGTTTCGCCGGATCGTCGACCTCTCGATATTCCAGATTCTCCGGCCCGCCAAATTCTTTAACATAAACCGTTTTCATAGCGTAGTGCAGGCTGTTAGCCTGCACATAGTGAACAGGCTAACAGCCTGTTCTACTTCGATTTCGGCTCGACGTTGTTCGCCTTTAGCGAATTGCCGGTCGCGCGGCCGAGGTCGGCGATCGCTTTGTTCAGCTCGGTCTGTGCGCGGAGTTCGCTGCTGCGGGCCGCTGTGAGGGCCGTCTGGCGTTCGAGAACGCGGTAGATATCCGACTGGCCGGAATCCAATTTGCGCCGTTCGGACTCGTACTGCTTTTCGGAATTCTCGCGTGCGATCGATGCGGAGCGAAGGCGTGCTTCTGCCGTGCGAACGACCTGCAATGCGTTGCGGACATCGACCTGTATAGCTTGTTCGAGAGCTTCGCGCTGAGTTTCGATACGTTCGCCTTCTACGCGTGCACGGCCAAGCTGCGCACGAGACGTTCGGTCGCCAAAGATCGGTAAGTTGAACTGAACTCCGACGCGGTAGGTTGGATATTTGTTTGCGAATATGTCGGAAAACGCCGTTGACGGCCCGCCCAGATTGCCAAGCACCGGCTGCAAGAGTGCGGCGTTGCATACCGCGGGATCGGGATTCGTTAAACAGAAAGGACTGCTGAAACTCGGGTTTGCGGTGCCGCCGATCCCTGATGAGTTGTAGCTCGCGATCAGATCGATCTGCGGCTGCCTTTGCGATTCGTAGAATTTACGGTCGACGTCGTTGATCTCTTTTTGGACCTTATTCAATTCAAGTTCGGGCCGATTATTCAGCGCTGTTTCAGTTGCGGTTTCAAGCGAGACCTGCGGCACGACCAAAGAAACCGGATCGGTCGGCGTGATCGCCTGCGACCAGATCTGCTCGCGTCGATTCGGCGAGATCAGGTTCTTAAGATTGTTCTCCGCGACGTTTACCAGATTCAGGGCATCGTAGACCAGCTGTTCATAGTTGGCCACTTGAGTCTCAGCCGCAACGATGTCTATCGGCGCTAACTGACCTTCCTCTACCAATCTTCGATTGTGCTCGAGCTGCGCCTTTGCGTCGCGGACACCATCCCGCTGAACTTGCAGGTTGCGCAGGTTGAACGCGAGGTCCCAATATGCTCGCTCGACATTAGCAACTATCTCGATCGCTTTTTGCCGAAACTGCGCGTCGGTAAGCGTCAGGTTCCGCTTGGCGATCTCGATCGTCCGCCGTTGCGGGTCGATCGACCGTCCGCGAAAGAGGGGCTGAGTGATGCTGAATCCGAGACTCGAATTGTATTGCGGACTCAATATCGATATAGGGTTATTCGTGGTAACACGCTGATTGTTCGCCGTCACGTTCACGACCGTGCCGAAACCCGGTAAATAACTCGAAAGCGTTGCATTTCCCGCTAATGCTCCCTGAGTCGTCGTTTCGTTGGTACTAAATATGCTTACGTTCGGGACGGTCGAGCGTTCGTAAAATGTTTGCCCCGCGAATCGCGGTTCATAAACACCCCGCGCGGCCTTGAGATCGAACTCGGCGATCAGCACGTTCTTTCTCGTCACCTCGATGTCCCGGTTGTTCTCAAGCGCCAGTCCGATAGCATCCTGCAGCGTCATCGTTTTTTGATCCGCCATATTTACGCCCACTCGGCCCAGATCCGGCAGTCCGCGCTCCTCCGAACTAAAGTTCGGCGCGATCGACGGCACCGGCGTGATCTTTTCCGGCGCTACGCCCTGCTTATCGACCGCGTAAGGTGTCGGTGAAGCGGTCGGCGTCTGCGTCTGGCCTGGAACATTGACCGAACCCAAAAGTGCGAACGTAAAAATAAATAATGATCGCGAAAGCATATCTATTAACCTTTTTTCTTCCTCTGCGGCCTTTGCGATCTTTGCGTGAGATATTTCGCGCAAAGACGCTAAGCTCGCAAAGAATAATTAGTTCTTACCAAACAAAGAGCTAGCGGCCGACGCAAACCTACGGCGGATCCCCCCAAAGATCCACTCCGAAAAATTCCCGATTCGCTGAAAAATATGGACCTCCGAAAGATCGTCGAATATCGAATAAAAGACCGGCACCGCGAGCAGCGTCAGCAGCAAACACAAACTTTGCCCGCCTACCACCAGAACGCCGATCGAGCGGTTCGTTCCCGCGCCTGCTCCGGTTGAGACCACGAGAGGGAGCATTCCTGCTACAAGTGCTATCGTCGTCATAAGGATCGGCCGCAACCGGTCGCGGTTCGCTCGAATGATCGCCTCGTAACGTCCCAGGCCCTGCGAACGCAAGTTGCTTGTATGATCGATCTGCAGGATCGCGTTCTTTTTGACGACGCCGAACAGCAGCAGAAGCCCGAGGCCCGAAAAGATGTTCACCGTCTGGCCGGCGATCAAAAGGCTGAGGATCCCGAACGGTATCGAAAGCGGCAGTGTGAGCAGGATCGTGACCGGATGAATGAACGATTCGAACTGCGCCGCCAGCACGATGTACATGAAAATGAACGACAGCATGATCGCCAGCAGAAAGTACATACCGGCGCGGCCCATTTCCTTCGACTGTCCTACGTAACCCGACGTGTAGCCTGCCGGCAAATTCAACGCCCCGACTGCGGCGTTGATACCGTCGGTGATGCTTTGAGCGGAACCGCCCGGCCTCGTGTTTGCAAGAAGCGTGACCTGCCGCTGCCGATTCACACGGTCGACCGAGCTTGGGCCGGTACCCTGCGTGACCGTCACAAGATTGTCCAATGTCACCCATCCAAGCTTCGCCGACGGAACGATCATTCGCTTCAATCCCTCTTCGCTGGACCGGAAATCGCCGGTCGCGCGGACCCGCACCTCGTACTGGTTCGTCCCCTCGTTGAACGACGTCGCTTCCTGTCCGGCGACGAGTGTGTTCAAGGCCTGGGAAATGTCGCCGACGCGAACGCCCAGGTCGGCCGCCTTCGTTCTATCGATCTCAAGCTGCAGTTCCGGTTTGCCGCTGATCAGCGTTGTATCGACGTCGACCGCGTCGGGGATGGCCTTCATCTTTTCGAGCACTAAGGTCGAATACTCTTCAAGCTGCTTGAGATCGGGCCCGGCGATCACGAACTGCACGTTCGCATTTCGGAAACCACCGCCGGAGAACGCTGCAACCTGCTGCACAGCGGTACGAAGGTGCGGAAAGTTTGCCAAGAGCGAACGCGCGTCCGACATCATCGCTTCCTGCGATTTCGGCCGCGCTTTTATATCGGTAAGCTTTACGTAGATCGATCCGGCGTTAACGACCTGCTGCTGACCACCGCCGACGGTTACCAGGGTGTCCGTTACGCCGGTCATTTTTCGAAGCTCGGAAGCGATCCGCTCCATCTCCTGCGACGTGGCCTGCAGCGACGTGCCTTCAGGCGCACGAACCGAAACCTCAAACTGCGACTGGTCGTCCACCGGCAGAAAGTTCTTCCCGACGAACATGAACAAGGGAACGATGCTGAGGAACACGAGCACGCAAAGCGTGACGATCAG
>JAICPV010000472.1 GCA_025929655.1 Pyrinomonadaceae bacterium | reverse complement strand
TTCGGTCATTCGCTCGCGAGCGGCCGCATATAAGTTACTCGGATGAGATCGACCGCATTTCTATTGAGGAATCGCACCCGCGATGGCTGGTAGAGCGGTGGCGAGAGCAGTTCGGCATCGAAACTGCTTCAGCGATTTGCAAGGCAAACAATGCAACGCCATCGCGTGCCTTTCGGCCCATCAGGGCCATCGATGAAGCTCTAACGAATTTAGAGAACGCCGGTGTCATGCGTTCGGAATTTGTTCCTGATTGCTATATAGCAGATCGGTTCACGTCGGAACTTAGAAATCTCGCGGAACAAAGTGCGATCTATTTCCAGGACGAAGGCTCGCAGTTGGTTGCCTCCGCGGTGATCAAAATCGCCGGAACGCGAATCCTGGATGTTTGCGCGGCCCCCGGCGGCAAGACATCGATGATATCTCGGGAAACAAATGGAAAAGTCGTCGCCGGTGATATTCATTTTCCCCGCGTCGAGCGGCTGCGGGAAACTTGCCGCAAGAACGTTGCACGTGCGTCGGTAGTTCAACTGGACGCCGAAAGCCAGCTTCCGTTCGAGCCGGCCAGTTTCGATACGGTCCTAGTGGACGCACCGTGTTCGGGCACCGGTACGATACGGAACAATCCCGAGATACGGTATTCGCTGCAGCCGGACGATTTTCCCGACCTTTCGAGCAAACAACTTCGGATACTTAACAACGCATCAGAGCTTGTAGCTGAAAACGGATCGTTGATCTATTCCACTTGTTCGCTAGAGCGGGAAGAGGACGAAGTGGTCGCGACAGCGTTTTTAGGACAGAATCGCCAGTTCGAGATCGAAGCGCCGAAGGTTGATGCACGTTTTTTAACGTCCGACGATTTTGCCAGGACATTTCCCGATCGGGACCGGATGGACGGCTTTTTTATCGCGGTTTTTCGCCGTATTTGACGTTTGCGGGCTGTTTCGAACGTGTTAAGATTTCAGTTTGATTTCCGGAGTTGTTGAATGGGTTTTATCTCCACCGGTTTATCGGCACTAACAAAACTTGCAGCGGTAGGTGTTTTGCTCCTGGCTTTCGGAGTTGGGCTCGCTGGCGTGGTTTATATGTCACTTTCCGGTGACGAGATCAAGGTGCCCGAGATCGTGGGGAAGGATTTTGTCGAAAGCGAAAAGGAATTGGCCGCGCTGGGCTTAAAGATCAAGCGGCGGGCTGATCGCGCAAGCACTGAGAGGATAAACACGGTTCTGGAACAATTGCCAAAGCCGGGTGAAACCGTAAAGACCGGGCAGATGATCCTTGTGGTCGTAAGTAAGGCTGGTTTGACTGCGGATGAAGCGCCAAAATCTCTGATCAAGGACATTGAGGAGGACGACTCCGAAAAGATCCAGGAAATGATCACCGACAAGCCAAAGAAGGCGAAGTCCAGTTCCAACTCAAATTCGGCGAAGAGAAAGGCAGATACGACCCGAGACACGATAGCGAACACAGCCGAAGGCGGCCGGGATGTACCGGCGGACAATACCGGACCGTCCACTGACAATGCAAATAAAAAAGACGCCGCCGGAGAAAAGCCTAAAGCACCGGCTGGCACGGGACCGAAGCCACAGCAATCGCCTGCAGCGAAATCGAGTGGCGACCAGCGGCCGCGCACGACAAAGCCGTAAGAATTACAACTTCGCACCGAATTATTGCAACTAAAACGCTAGAAACTCGGGTATTTGAATGATCGATATCGCTCCGTCCATCCTTTCGGCCGATTTCACGAAATTGGGAGAGGCAATCGGCATTGTCGAAAAAGCAGGTGCGACTGTGCTGCATGTGGACGTAATGGACGGCCATTTTGTGCCGAATATTACGATCGGGCTTCCTGTGGTTAAGTCGATACGAAGCGCTACGGAGATGATCATAGATACCCATCTAATGATCTCCGAGCCTGGCAGATATGCGGCTGAATTCGCCAGCGCCGGCGCCGATATGGTTTCGGTGCATGTTGAGGCGGACCCGCACCTCAACCGGACCCTGAATTCGATTCGCGACGCCGGTGCGAAGGCTGGTATTGCGATCAATCCGGCTACGCCTCTTGCGGCCCTTGACGAAGCGTTGCAGTACGCTGATTTCGTGCTGCTGATGTCGGTGAATCCGGGTTTCGGCGGTCAAAAGTTTGTATCCGGGTCGCTGGACAAGCTTCGCCGCCTGCGGCAAATGATCGTTGAAAAGGGCCTGAAAGTACGCATCGAGATAGACGGCGGGATAGACGAACATAACGCCGCCGACGTTATCGATGCCGGAGCTGAAATACTTGTTGCAGGAACGGCGATATTCGGAAACGATGATCCGGCGGCCGCGGTTCGCCGGTTAAAAGATTTAGGAACAGTATGGGTATGAACGCGCTTTTGCTCGTTCCGGCCCGGATAACCATATGTACATTAAAAAATTTGCCTTCTTTGTACTTGCCGCTGTAGTGGGTGCAAACGTTTTTGCAGTTTACGGCCAAACCGCCGATGGGGACGGTACG
>JAICPV010000581.1 GCA_025929655.1 Pyrinomonadaceae bacterium | reverse complement strand
CCTTTTTGAAATTGGCGATGCCGTCCCGACCGCCAAACCCGTTCGAAATGTTGGGATCGACAATAGAAAGAATATACTTCGCGTCCTGTCGCTCGGCAGCAGCGATCAATATCGTGCGGAATGCCAGGAAAGACGGTTCTAGATTCGCTTCATCGATCGGTTTCACGAAGCGTTCCTGGGTAAAACCCGTGGCGGCGAGAACGAGAATCAAAAGAAAGATACGGATCGTCGATCTTCCACTATCCATTGTCCGCTTCTTCTCCTGTCCATTGTGACTTTTTCGAATGCGGAATATCGAACTGATCGAGAATTCGAAAACACAGGTGCTCGACCAGATCGTCGATCGTCTTTGGCCGGTGATAAAACCCGGGGCATGCGGGCAGTATACGAGCGCCCGCGTGCGACAACCTGAGCATATTTTCGAGCTGGATCGCATTGTACGGCGTCTCGCGCGGAACGAGCACGAGCTTTCGGCCTTCCTTAAGGCAGACATCTGCCGCCCGATGAATAAGGTTAGTGCCGGCGCCGGATGCGACCGCTCCCAGCGTTCCCATGGAACAAGGGACGATGATCATTCCGGCCTGCCTGTTCGAACCGGATGACGGTTTCGCCGCGAGGTTGTCCAGCCGCCAATAACGGATCAGTTTCGAGCCGGAGTCGAGTCCTAACCATTTGTTGAACTTCTCCGCTGAAGGGTCCTTCAGATTCACGCCCATCTCTACCTGAGCGACCGTCGCTGCAGTGTCCGACATGATCAGGTTGATCGTCCCGACCGCACCGCTCGCAGCTAGCAATTGCAGCGTTCGATGTGCGTAGATCGTTCCGGAGGCTCCGGTGATCGCGACGGTCAATTCCATAATCGGTGCAGAGATTTTACCTCTTTATCCCTGGTTTTCGAAAAGCCCGCAAATCAGCGGTTTCTTATCTTCCTTCGCAGACTTTGCGGCTTTGCGTTAAAGATTTCCCGCAAAGCCGCAAAGAAATTCAAACGAGGACATTACAAATTTTTTTTCGCGGATGACCCTTTTTGATCCGGCGTTCCGCCTTTATGTTTGGGAGGCGTTATGAGCTGCATATCTTGCACAATTCAAACTCAACTGCTCAACACGGTCGCGAGCGAATTCGTGACGCTACTGTTGATCAGAATATCGAAGCTGTACAAATACGTGGCCTATTTCGTTTAACCCGAGCACTCCAAACTTCTTCATACTAACGGGCCCTCCGGGGCCCGTCCTCATCTTAGATTTCGGATTTCAGATTTCAGATTGCGGATTTTCGTTTGTTACTCTATCGGTTCAAATGAACCGGTCGGATCTTGAAAATATTCTCGAACAGTTTCGCTCGGGTTCGATCGCGAATGACGATGCGCTCGCAAGAATCCAGAATCTTGCGTACGAAGATATCGGTTATGCACGCGTGGACCACGGCCGAGCCGCGCGGCAGGGATTTCCCGAAGTTATCTTTGGCCAAGGAAAAACTTCCGAGCAGATCTGCGGTATATTCGAAAAACTCGTCGCCCGCGCCACACCCTTCCCCGCGATCCCAAAGGCCGTCCCGTGATCCGGACTCGTCCGCACGTGGT
>JAICPV010000458.1 GCA_025929655.1 Pyrinomonadaceae bacterium | reverse complement strand
TATATATCGGGCCGCGCGTCTACAATCTCCGGGTGTTCCGTTCCGAAGCGGCTCAACCATCCTGGTACGTCTTCGTTTGTCGCGATTTCACCTCGAAGAATTGCATTTATCAGATACCGCGTCACGATAGTATTGAAGCGCTGCTGAACGTCTACCCGCCGCCCGCCTCCAACATTGACCAAGAAAGGAACACGCAGTTTGTTCATGTCCCCGTCAAATCCGCCTTCGGTCTTCAACCGCCACCAGTGATCGGATGAAATGACGAAGGCCGTCTTCTCGCCGAGTCCGCTTTCGTTGATCGCCCGGCGTAATTCGCCGAGGGTTTCATCTACAAGCTCAAGCGACGCGAGGTAATCGTCCGTCTGCCGAACATTCTTATCGAAATACGGGGCATGCGGGAAGGAAAAATGCAGGTAAACAAGGTCAAGGCGGCCGTCCGCGACAAATTCCTTCGCCTTCGCACGCATCTTCGGTATCCTTTCGATCTGCCCTGCAACACGTGCTTCGGAAAAAAGCTCTTCAAACTTGAATGGCTTCCTGCTTTCAAATGGGTTCGAAAAAGGCAGGCTGTTAAATGCGACTGCGAAATTTTGCAAAACGCACTCTCTTAATGAAAAACAAGTCGAAACGGCGTCCTGATACCAAACCGCCGCGTCCGCCTCATTCTCGAAAAGGCGCACGTAGGGATGAAACCAGCCGACGATGCCCGATCTGCCACCCAACCCTTTTACGTCGGAAAAAATGTTTTCGGTGTCTCTGAGGCTGACAGAACGGTCATCGGGAGAAGGCTTGATCGCCAGGTCTCTCGTGCCGACAGGCTGCGCTTGAACTACCCGGCGCCCGATCAAGAGCGACGGAATCGATTTTTGAGTGTAATTATTGGGAGGAAGAGCGTTTTGGGCCACGACCGATCGAGATTCGAGTTCCTCCCATGAACTCATTTTTATGTGAGTTGGGCGGTTGACGGTAGATTCATGGTCCAATTCGTCGAAGATGATCCAAACAACTCTTTTTGGAAACGTCGAACTCGAAACTGCGGAAGGTTCCATCTCGATCTGCCTCGGCCCTAACTCCCCAGTCCAGAGCCCGAACGCGGTGATACCGACATTCAGGATCATGATGCCGGAAAGAGGGGACACCATCAATGCGAGGGCGTCCAGATTTTTCGCCGCGCGCGAGGCCATTGAGGTGTCTTTTCGTGGGATCAGCAGACACGCCAAAGCAACCAGCAATGGTATTTGAAAGTGGATGTGCTGATACGTCAGCGGGGACCACCAGTTGATCATTTCCGCACTTAGGGCGCTAAAACAAAGCAGGCCAAGCCCGAAGAACAAAAGTTCGACTTCGAGTTTGATGCGTCCTTCACCGACGCGCCGGCGCGCGGCGAGAATCAAAAAAAACACGAGCGCGAGAATGGCGACGCAGACAATGGCCGCCCCCAGTTCCAATGTCGGCACCTCTTTCTCAAAGTAACGGTCGCCCGTGGGAAAAAGCAGTCGTTTGAAAACGGCTAACAACGTCAGACATGAAAGCGATATGGAAATAGCCAGATCTTTCCAGATCGATGCGAATTTCATCGTTTTTTCTTCAGCAGATAAATAACGCGATCGGTTTCGGGTAGCGGTTCTCTTAGTTCGATGGTGAAAAATTCTCGTATTTCACTTTCGAAAACTTCTTCGTTCAGGCCCGCATGAAGATGGTCGCGGCCGCGGGCGATGCGGCGGAAAAGCGGGTCCGATGGCGGAACGAATTCGATGATGAGGGCGTCGGTCGTTAGGTCGGCAGCGAGCTTTAGAACGTCAGGCATCGGAATGCGATCCTGGACGAGGATGTGATGAAGGACCGCGAGCATCATTACGAGATCGAAAGCGCCTTCGGCGCGGTCGAGGAAGGAAGGGACCTCGGAATTTCGCCATCCAATTCGAGGGCTCGGGCGCGATAGATCGATGGCAAGCGGCAGAACGTCTAACCGTTCTTTTCGCGCATCGCGGTAAACCTGTCCCAGAACTTCGGGATCGTGATCTATTCCGACGACTCGTGCTCCGGAACGAGCAGCGAAAAAGCTGAAGTATCCGGTGTTGCAGCCGACATCGAGCACATGTTTCGGTCGCAGGCGTTCGATCGCCTTCTCGACAAATCGCTGCTTCGCCTGCATGTAAGCTGGTATAGTAGTGACGTTGTGCTGCGTGTAGCCGGTCCATTTCGATTTGCGATCGGCTTCCGGCGAAACAGCAGCGAGCTGTTTCCTCAAACGTGCAAAGCTTCGGCGTAATATGAATCGAGATTGTTCGGCGGGCATCTTCTTGCCTGCTGAATAAAGATCAGACTTTGATTCTGCTTTTGAGGTGAGCAAGTTCGGAAGCGTGACTATCGAAAACACTTTCGATCTGAATTTTGAAGCGCCGGTAAAAAGCTTGCCCGCTTCGTGGATATCCAAGCCCTCGCGGTTTGCAAGGAATATCGAACGAAGTGAAATTCCTCGCGTTTTGTTAACGAGGAGCGGCAGCAGGAATGTGTTGACGAACTGCTGATAAGGGCGCCAGATGGCATCGTCCGGTTCTCGTTTCTCGAACGAAAGCACGTCGACGAAG
>JAICPV010000080.1 GCA_025929655.1 Pyrinomonadaceae bacterium | reverse complement strand
TCGCCGAAAATAAGAATGCACGCGATCAATATAACGAAGCTTATTTTTGCGATCGTCGACTTCCTTGCCACGTTTCACGACAAAGCTTCGGCGCGTAAACGGCTGTCGTTTGCCATTTGGAGCAGCTCGCCGACAAAATTTCCAGCCCAGACGGCGATCGTCGATACAACTACAATGCCCATTACCAGCGGCACATCGCGGACCCTGACCGCGGTGACGGTAAGGTCGCCGATGCCCTGCCATCCAAGGATGGTCTCAACGATCACGGCCCCGCCGATGATCCCGCCGAGCGAGAGCCCAAAAAGAGTCAGCAGAGGGTTGAGCGCCGGTCGCGACGCGTGTTTCGCTATCACCGCCGGTTCGCTTAGCCCCTTCGAACGAGCCAGTTTGACGTAATCTTCACCCATTGCGGACCGAAGGCCGCTATTTGCCTGAGCTGTAAAAAGCGCGATCAGCGGCGCAGCGAGAATGAATGAGCTGATAATGAACGAGGCGAAGGAGCCGCTCCGAATCTGCAATGAGGACTGCGATGTCGCGACAAATAACGCCAGGGCGAAAAGCGCCAAAGCAATTCGAGGAGTTGAAGCCGTCATCAAGATCACAAATTCGATTATTCGATCGAAGTTCCTGCTGCTTGCTCGGACCCCGAAATAGCTCAGCACTGCCGCTACGAACCATGCCATAAAAACCGCAGTTCCGCCGAGCAGCGAAGTGTAATAAAGCCGCGATAAAACAAGATCTCCCACTGGTAAGCGGAAATGGATCGACTCGCCAAGGTCGCCGGTCGCCAGCGAGGTCAGCCATCGGAAATATCTCGTCGCGACAGGTTTATCCAGGCCATAAACGGAACGCAATTGCTCTATCGTACGTTCGGAGATCTGCGGATTATCGCGAAGCGCGGTGAACGCGTCACCGCCGGCACGCGCCAGCAGGGCGAACGATACCGCTGAAACGGCCAGGGTCATCAGGAGGCCCTGAACTAATTTTCTGATCAAGAATGAGTACACCTATTGGGCGGAGCGAATCCTTTGAAACGAGATTCACGCCTATTCTTCAATATTGTCTGTTGATTTGCAAAGAAAAAGTTCATACACTCCATAACGACTTACCTGCCTCTACACAGATACATCGTAATTATGTTTATCTCACGAAAAATGACCGCGGTAATTTTCACGTTCGTTTTGCTTGCGTGGATGACGTTCGCAGCTGCATGCGGGGTTCAGCAAAGCGGTACAACAGATACCACCAACCGGGCCGGTGAAACCTCCGGCACGCGCGGCGGCACGCTGTCGTATCGAATTACGGCTCCGGTCACAACCCTGAACTACCTAATGGCGCGCGACGAGCCGACCGTGCTCGCGACGCTGTTTCTGATGAACGACAGATTGGTCACCCTCGATCACAAAACATTGAAGTATGAACCATCGCTGGCGCAGTCTTATACGACCGGCCCGGACGGGCGGACGGTAGACATTACCTTAAAGGAAGGGCTTAGATTTTCGGACGGGCATCCGCTTACGACAAATGATGTCGCATTTACCCTCACGGCCGCGTACGACGAACGAACGAAGTCACCGGTTATCCGCGATTCGCTTTTGATCGATGATAAACCCATCGAAGCGAAGGTGATCGATCCATTAAAGATGCACTTGATCTTTCCGGAAAAGGTCGCGTCGGTCGAAAACTATTTAGAGAATCTTGCGATACTTCCGAAACATTCACTTGAAGCTGACCTAAACGCCGGCACGCTCTCTGAAAGCTGGAAGATAACGGCCGATCCGCAGACCGTGGTCACGAGCGGCGCGTTCGTGATGGAATCTGTGCAGGCGGGCGAGCGTTTCACGCTTAAGAGAAATCCGCATTATTGGAAAAAGGATCCCACCGGCACACAACTGCCCTACCTGGATCAGATCGTTCTCGAAGTGATCACCGATTCCAACAATACAGCCGCTCGATTGGGCGAGGGGACTCTCGATATTGCGGACCGGATACGATCCTCCGATTTTGCCGCGTTGAAAAATTCGAACGGTCCGACAAAGGCTTTTGATTCCGGCCCCGGCCTGAACACGGACCATATGTGGTTCAATCTGAACCCCGCCAAGAAATCGGGCGAGGCACTGGACAAGAGCCCGAAATATTCCTGGTTCAGCAACGAGCGCTTTCGACATGCGATAGCCCACGCCGTCGACCGCGACTCGATCGCGTCGACGACGCTGCAGGGTTTGGCAACGCCGCTTTATGGTTTCGTGCCGGCCGGCGCCAAGAACTGGCTCAATAACGATCTGCCGAAGATCGCATATGATCTCGAACGCGCGCGATCGCTTTTGACGGAGGCCGGATTTTCGCAAAGAGATATTGGCGGGAAACCGGCGCTGTACGATTCGGCCGGCAATCGGGTCGAATTTACAATGATCGTCCCGGCAGAGAACGAACCTCGAAAGCTCATGGCGGCAGTGATCCAGGAAGACCTTGCAAAATTGGGAATCGCGATGACCGTCGCTCCGATAGATTTTCAGGGGTTGACGGAACGCTGGACGACATCCTTCGATTACGACGCAGTGCTGCTCGGCCTGGGCGTCACGGCTGTTGATCCTTCGTCGTTCGCGAATCTGCTGTTGAGCAGTGCCGACGTACATCAGTGGCATCCGAAACAGGCAAAACCCGCCACCGAATGGGAAGCAAAGATCGATTCGTTGTTCGCGCAGCAGGCGCAGGAAACAGATCAGGCGGCGCGCAAGAAAACGTTTGACGAGATTCAGATGATAATGGCTGACAAGATGCCGCTGATCCCAATCGTCTCGCGCCACATCATCGCCGGGGCGAACCCGCGCATCGGTAATTATTCCGCGAGCAGCATCCTGCCATTCTCGATGTGGAACGCCGACCGGCTGTACATCAGAAACTGAAAAAGGTCTTGCTTGCCCGCCGAGGCCTGATACAAAACCGAATACTCGCGCCTTCATTCAGTTCCTTGCATTGCGCAAATAGCCTTTACCCTTTCGGCGGCTCGGTGTTATAAATAACCCGTTCAAGATACAGTATTCCAAAGTCCGAAAATCTGCCGATGACGCTGACCACCGGAACGAAAATTGGACGCTACGAGATCGGTTCGCTGATCGGCACGGGCGGTATGGGCGAAGTGTATCTGAGCGAGGACACGCAGCTCGGTCGAAAGGTCGCGATCAAGGTGCTCACCGAAGAGCTGGCAGCCGATGAGAAGGCACGAAAGCGTCTGGTCCGCGAAGCCCGTGCGGCCGCGACGCTCGACCATCCTAATATCTGTTCGATCCATGAGGTCGGGGAATCAGACGGACATCAGTTTATCGTGATGCAGTTCGTCGAAGGCGAGACGCTTGATGCACGTTTGCGACGCTCGCCGCCGGATCTAAAGGAGGCGCTCCAGATCGCGGTTCAGTTGGCGGACGCGCTGGTCGAGGCTCACGCGCGGGGTATCGTCCATCGCGACATTAAACCGGCTAACGTGATGATCACAAAACGCGGCGAGGCGAAGATGATGGACTTCGGCCTTGCTAAGATCGTGACGGACGCGGCCGTGTTCGGAAGCGAAGCCGACACCGCGGCACTCGTAAGCACTCCGGGTACCGTGATCGGGACCATGCCCTATATGTCGCCCGAACAGGTACGCGCTCAAACGGTCGACGCAAGATCTGACATTTTTAGTTTCGGGATCCTGCTCTATGAGATGATCACCGGCCACCGGCCGTTCCAGGGCCACAGCACCGCCGAGCTCGCCTCGTCTATATTGACGCACGAGCCGCCGCCCATGGCTCGATTCGCCCAGAATGTTCCCAGCGAACTTGACCGCATCGTCGACAAGGCTTTGCACAAAGATCCTAACGACCGATATCAGACCTCCCGCGATCTTCTCATCGACCTTCGTACGCTGCGGGAAGATGTGGAATTTCATCACCGGCTCGAGAGATCATCGCCGCCCGACGTCAAAAAAGTAAAAACACAAACAGCTGAGGTCCCGGCCGGTGAACTGAAGACCAGGGTTTTAGACGAACCGCCGACAACCATCGGTGAAGTGAAGAGTCCTTCCACCGCAGAAACCGAACGTTCTGTGAAATTTCCCGTCCGAATGGCGGCCGTTGCTGCGGGCTTGTTCATGATCACAGCTTTTGTCGGTTGGTGGATCTGGAGCAAAAGCAATCAGGATTGGGCCAGACAACAGTTGCCGAAGATCGAAGAGCTGGCGGGGGCGGGAAATTATTTCGACGCTTACGACCTTGCCGTGCAGGCGGAAGATTATCTGCCCGGTGACCCTGTTATTACGAAGCTGATGCCAACGATCGCGGACACTTTATCAGTGACGTCCGAGCCGGCCGGTGCCGAGGTGTTCCTAACGCGGTTCGCCAGATCTGCTGACGGCGGGTTCCCCGCAGCAGAGAAACTCGGGCAGACGCCGATCACCGATCTTCGCATCGCCCGCGGTGCGTACATTCTCTCGGTTCAAAAAGAAGGTTTCGCAAAATTGGAACGCACCGTCTCCGGAGCGTTGCTCCGGAGCTCGGCACTTACGGTCGTGCCGCCGCCGATCAAATTGGAAGTGGGCCTCCAGGAGGCGAACGAAGTGCCAGCGGAAATGGTATTCGTCCCCGGCGGCGAATATCGCCTTGCGGCCTGGGAACGTCCGACTGACGAAAGAGCCCGACTCGACGATTTCTATATCGACCGTCACGAAGTTAGCAATCGCGAATACAAGGAGTTCATCGCAGCGGGCGGGTATTTAAAACGCGAGTTTTGGAAACATCCATTCGTTCGCGAAGGAAAAACGCTTTCCTGGGAGGAGGCGATGGACCAATTCAAGGGGCCAACCGGCCTTCCTCAGCCGCGCGGTTGGTCGAACCAGAATTTTCCGGACGGCAAGGCCGACTTTCCGGTAAACGGGGTTTCATGGTACGAAGCGGCAGCCTATGCGGAATTTCGCGGCAAGCGATTGCCGACGGTTTATCAATGGGAAAAGGCTGCTCGCGACGGGAGATCGCATGCGCTGGCCAGTTACATGCCGTGGGGAGTCTTTTATCCGGGTGACAACCTTGATCAGCGTGCCAACTTCGGCGGAGAACCGTGGCCGGTGAATGCGGCGCCGTTCGGGATGAGCCCGTTCGGTGCTTTCGACATGGCCGGAAACGTTTCCGAGTGGACGCTGAACGAAGGAACGGACGGCTATTTCGCTACGGGCGGAAGCTGGGGAGATCCGGTGTACACCTTCGCTCAATACAGCTCGTTCCCGGGATTTTACAGCTCCGATAAGCGAGGTTTTCGATGTTCGCTTGTCAGAAACAGAACCGGCGATCAGGGCGGAGGAAAACTGGAAGCTCGTGTGGAAATTCCCGACTACGCGATCTCAAACGAAACAGATTTCAAAAGATGGAAGGAATCGTATCGCGATACCGGGCCGCCGCCTGACGCCCGAATCGAGGAAACGATCGAGACAGAGGATTGGCGAAGGGAAACGATCGCGTTCAACGGGGCCGACGGCGATCGCGTGACCGCTTATCTTTATTTGCCGAAGAATTTTCAAGGGCCGCATCAGGTGATGCACATCGTTCCGGCTGCCGACGTCGACGGCGGGCTCCGGTCATTGACGACATCGATCGAAAGCCGCTTCATTCCGGTCCTCAAATCGGGCCGGGCGGTCTATGGGGTACTTCTCAAGGGCTATGTCGGAAGGCGGCCGGAAAACTTCGCATGGCCGAATCGCGACACGGCGGAATACCGCGAGATGGTCGCAAACCGCATCACGGATGTACGGCGAGGACTTGATTACCTTGTGAGCAGGCGGGACATCGATGCGAAAAAGATCGCTTTCTTTGGCCCCAGCGCCGGCGCCCGCATAGGCCTTATTCTGGCAGCGCTCGAAGATCGCTATGCGTCTGTATTGCTGCAGGGCGCAGGTGTCACAAAACGCGATCTTCAGACGGTCCCCGAAGCGAACCCGATAAATTTTGCCCCGCATATTCGCGTACCGAAACTGATGTCGCACGGGAGGTACGACGAGGACACGCCGTTGAAAACTCAGGGTGAGCCCCTTTTCAGGCTGCTGCGCGAACCAAAGCGGATCGTTTATTACGAAGGTGGGCACGTGCCGTCGACAGAATATCTGATAAATACGCTGAATTCCTGGTTCGATGAGACGCTCGGGCCTGTAAACAGATAATAAGTGCGATAATTTTGCGGTCTTCAAGGTTGACGCATCGTCCAGCCTTCCATGACCGGAGACGGCGATTGTTCAGTATCGTACCGTGTGATCGATCGGACCTGTGTTTCACTGGGTCAAATCAGGAGGGGAATATGGGAATGCGGTGCGAGGGCGATCTGGAGCGAAAAAAGGAATTGGAAACAATGGAGCGGCGGTCGCGACGATTGCAAGATCTCGTCGAAGAATGGACCAACGCGATAGATGCGGTGAACGAGGGTTCGTCGTTTGAGGAGAATTCGTTCCCCGATTTCGCGAAAACTCTTCAGATGCCTCTAAAAAAAGCGAATCGCTCCCATTAGTAAGTGAGACGGAAATTCAAAAAAGGCGGCCATCGGAAAGGCCGCCTTTTCTATTTGGAAATGTTCCGCCTGCGCGCCGACACTCGCTTTCTGATACTCAATTTAAGAATCGATTGCATTTTTCGCGCCGCTGGCTAAGAATAGAATCCAGTTGTCATAACAGCGTTTACCGATGGAAAAGATCAATCTTGGTGCCGGCATAAGTCACGCTGCGATGCGTATCATCGATTCGATGGTCCGCGGGCTTGCCGCCGCCGGCGTGCACCCGAACGTGCTGACAACGATCGGCGTGATGATCAACGTCGGGTGCTGTGTCCTTTTCGGTTTTGGGGAATTCTTTTGGGCCGGGATCGTCCTTATAGTCGCGAACATTTTCGACATGCTGGACGGCAACGTGGCGCGGCTGACCGGCAACGTTACAAAGTTCGGCGGATTTCTTGATTCGTCACTCGACCGGCTTTCCGACATGGTCGCATTTCTCGGGATCATGATCTTCTACGCAGGGAACAATACACAAAAATCGCTTTTGAACGTGACGCTCGCAGGCGTGGCGTGGATCGGGGCGGTGCTGGTGAGCTATTCGACGGCCCGCAGCGAAGCCCTCGGCGTCAAAGCGAACGTCGGATTTCTGCAGCGGCCGGAACGCGTCGTATTGCTGATCATCGGCGCGCTTTCGACGTGGGACTGGAGCTCGGACTTTTTCTTATTCAATCGAATGCCGCAGGTGCTGTGGGTTCTGGCCGTCGGATCGGTTTGGACGTTCATCCACCGCATGATCCATATTTGGAACGAGTTTAAGCTGCTCGAGGGCGGGGCCGCGAAAGGATGACGGAATGGCTTTCGGAATTCTGGCAATCGCTCACGTGGACCAGGGTATTTATCGGCGCCGGTGTGTTCGCCGTATCGCTTGGGTTCAGCTTCGCCGCGATCGCGGTCGTCCTGATCAAGATCCCGGCCAATTATTTCAGCCCGCATTACACGCAGGATTTTCTTCCGAATAGTCCCTGGATCGTTCGCTGGGGAGCGGTCATCGCGAAAAATCTTTTCGGTGTTTTTCTGATCCTGCTCGGGATCTTGCTTTCGCTTCCCGGGGTTCCTGGACAGGGGATTTTAACGATCCTTCTTGGTCTCATCATGCTGGACATACCGGGCAAGAGGCCTCTCGAGGCGAAGATCATTCAACGGCCAACCGTTCTCGCGGCGGCGAATACGTTGCGGCAGCGGTGGGGAAAGCCGCCGCTTATACTCGACTGACCATGGGAATACTGAGCGTGTTTCGCCGAAAACCTGAACGCGATCTAGACGCAGAGCGCCGCGAATTTCTCGTTTCGCACGGCCGCATAACCGACGGCCTGATCATCGACTGCGAATCCGGGCCGCGAGGCGGCGAGATCGTTTTCTACCGTTACACCCTGAACGGCGTAGATTTCGAGTCATCCGAAGTTCTATCTGCGGATCAGATGGCCGATCCGCTGAAATACGCTCCCGGCTCAAAGGTCGGCGTGCTGTACGATCCGAAAAATCAGGGAAATTCGATGTTGCAGTAG
>JAICPV010000412.1 GCA_025929655.1 Pyrinomonadaceae bacterium | reverse complement strand
CGTTTTGCATCTACCGCTGTGGTCTCCAGCTTTCTGATCTGATAACCGGACCAGAGCGAATAGCCGGTGATCATCAGGAAGACCGTTCCGGCGAGCGCGAGATAAATCTTTACTTTCGTGGTCATATTGGATGTTTAGCCCTCCCTTACGGTCAGGCTTCCGCTTCTGGCGAGCTAACTCGATCACGCTACGGGCAGGGCACACGCCTACCGGCTGTGTTTCCGCCTGTGTTTGTCCAGATAGATCTGCAGAATTACGTCGATCGTTTTGCCGAGGGTGAAGAACAAGATCGGCAGCACGATCGCGGAAATTACCGTGATCAGCGTACGCGTCTCGATCGCTGCGAACAGCGAAGGAGCAGTGGAAAAATATGCGATAAGAAAATTTTTAAAGTCATTCATAAGTCGGACCGCAGCCGGCTCGGCTGCAGATCGCCGCTTCGGCGATAAGGTTATGTTCGTGCTCCGCACTCATTGCACGCGAGCCGCGTGCTTTCCCAGCTAAAACCCTGCGCTTACTTTCTTGCCTTCGGTCATCATCCGGAATGCCAGCGACATCGCATCGACCTGGTCGTCATGCCGGCCGTTCGGGAAGCTGCAAATCTCTTCGAGGAATTCCTCGATCCACGGCCCGCGGACGAGGATTACCTTGCCAGCCTCGGCTTTCGCGGCCCAGGCGAGCGCCCGGGTGACTTTGTCTTTGTCCGTGCGGATCGACCGGAGCACACCACGAAGTAGTTTTGTTTCTCGCAAAATGTCCTGCACCAGTGCCTGTCCGTGAAGAGCAGATTCAATGCCGTGGACGGTGTCTTTTTCTTCCTTCATACGTTCGATCACATAACGCCGCTGCTCTGGGAATTCGATCCGGGCGCGAAATGCGTCGGCGACATAGATGTTTCCCTGTTTGTCGATCGCGCAGCGGACGCTCGCGGAATAATCCGCCGTCGTGGCGATCGAAACGGCGAGGTCGTAGCCGCGAAACCACCGGAGATCTTCGGGAGCTTTATAGATCACGCGCGCAAACCACGCTCGCTTGAAAATTCCGCCATCCAGCGGGACCGGATTCTGTTGATAAAGAGCTGCGAAGGAATAGGAACCGAGTTTTTTCTCGATACGCCGCAGCGCTTCGATGTCGTAACGGTCTGGACAAAGCGCCTCGCCGGGTTTGCGACCGTGCGGATCGGACGGAGCGGTGACACTCCTGTCGCCACGAACGCCGTGCGTTCGAAAGGCGTTGATACTTTGCCGCGTTTGTTCGCCCTGCGGGCTCAAGGCGACAGGAGGGTCGCCGCTCCGTTGGGCGATCGCCGGCAAGCTCACAACCTCCCACTGCTCGCCGCCGTTTTCCATATCGGCGAGCAGACGGCCTGCGAGGTCGTCTTCGTGCCAGCGCGTCTGGATCAGGATAATGGCGGCACCGGGTTCGAGGCGCGTATAGATGTCGTCGTTGAACCAGTCCCAGGTGTTTTCGCGGTAAGCCTTGCTCTCGGCTTCGCTGCGGTTCTTTACAGGGTCGTCTATGATGATGAGATCGGCTCCGAAACCCGTGACCCCGCCGCCGACGCCGACCGCGCAAAGCGAACCGCCGGCTTTCGTTTCCCATTCGCTGGCGGCTTTGCGGTCTTTCGACAACGCGATCGGCCCATCGACCAGCTTGCGAATCTTTCGGGAGAACCGATTCGCAAGGCGCTGATTGTATGAGCCGAGAATGACGTTCATCTTCGGGTCGGCGATCATCCGCCAGGCGGTGTAACGCACCGTGACTGTTTCGGATTTCGAATGTCGCGGCGGCATAAAGATCATCAGGCGTTTCGTCTCCCCGGCCGTCACATTATCGAGCCGGTCGTACAGGTAGAGCTGGTGCTTCCAATTCCAGGTCCAGCCCGGCGCCGTACCGTTGATCCAGTCCCGAAAATTAAGAACGGGTTTTTCGCTCATTGGTCGGCGCAGGATGGGTTAATTCAGGATCGACACCGTCATCGATCGACGGGCTTGGTAGAGCCGCGCCATCCGGCGGCAGTTGTCGAAGACCTTTGAGGTGACGATGCCCGATCCGGGCGGGTCGACCTCGACGAGCACGGCGGCGCGGGCGGCTTTTATGAGCCACGCTTCGCTCGCGGCCCGGTTGACGTCGTAGGTCGGCGACCAGCCTTCAGTTTCGGGCGCTCTGCCGCCCTCGTCCATTAATGCGGCGGCTTCGAGAATGTCTTCGAGTTCCGCTTCCGTAAGTGCCGGATCGTCGGTCCAGGCGGTGATCAATTTGAGTTTGTCTAAAGCGGTCATATTCTTTGTCGGACCGCACGCGGCTCGCGTGCAAATGCCAGTCGGGGCATAAAAACTGTTTCGTGCTTCGCACTCATTGCACGCGAAGTTACCCCGCGCGCAGATGCTTCGGCGGGGACCCCACGAGCCGCGTGCGGTCCAATTAGCTAGCTCTTATCAGCGATCAGGCACGCAAGAGCGGTCGGGCGGACGACCTTTGCGCCATAGACGTGCAGGCCTTTGACGCCGTCGCCGAAACGTTTTTCGGGTTTGTAGGTTTGCAGATCGACGATCTGCTCGGCGTAGGTGGTTGCGATCGGATGGCCGGCGATGATCTTGTATTTCGTCGCGGTCGTGTTCGGGACGTTGTTCGATTTCAGGATCGAGAACCCCGCGGCTTCGCCGACGGTGCCGTTCGCCAGCGCACGATCCGAACGCAGCGTTCCCGCCTGAACGAACCTCTCGTCTTTGAGCAGCAATCCATGAAACCACGCAGGCACGATCACGAAGCGCCCTTCGAGCGGCGTGTTCGCCTCATCCAGCAGGACGCCGAGATCGACGAGATATTCGTAAGCGTCGTCCTTCGTCGGAACTTCGGGCGTCGCGATGGAGCCGATCTTATTACCGGCAGGAACCGCAGTATCCATAAGGCCCGCGATAAATGCGTCCGCTTTTTCGCGCAAGCCCCATGCTGAATGGCGCATTGCCGTGTCGAGCACGTTCACGTT
>JAICPV010000303.1 GCA_025929655.1 Pyrinomonadaceae bacterium | reverse complement strand
CGCCTGGAAACCTGCGGTGAATGCAATGGCAGCGGAGCGGAAAAAGGCACGCATCCGGAAAACTGCATCACCTGCGGCGGTCGCGGGCAGACGCAGTATCAACAGGGATTTTTCAGCGTGATGCGCACTTGCCCGAACTGTCAGGGCAAGGGCAAGATCATCCGTACGCCATGCAAGGAATGCCGCGGACAGGGCCGCATCGAAAAAGAAAAATCGCTTGAGATAAAGATCCCTGCTGGTGTCGAAACGGGCTCACGCCTGCGAATTTCCGGCGAGGGCGAAGCGGGTGTCAACGGCGGCCCATCCGGCGATCTCTTTGTCGTCGTTCACGTCAAAGAACACGACACGTTCGAACGCCAAGGTGCAAATCTCTATTCCGCAGTCCCTATCTCCTTTGGCCAGGCCGCCCTCGGTGCCGAGATAAAAGTCAAAACTCTCGACGGCGAAGAAGACCTAAAGATCCCGGCAGGCACTCAAACCGGAACCGTGTTTCGCCTGAGATCGCAAGGCATGCCCGTCCTCGGCGGCCGCGGCAAAGGCGACCTGTTTGTTGCTGTCACATTGATCACGCCAAAATCGCTTACCAAAGAACAGCGCAAAATCCTCGAAAAACTCTCGAATATCGAAGACAAAGATTTCAACGACGCCGGATTTATCGAAAAGGTAAGGAATATCTTTAACTAGCTAAAAGCTAATAACTAAAAGCTAAAAGTGGCAGAACTGTTACGCTTTTAGCTTTTCGTTTTTAGTTATTCGCTAGTTTGGCTTTCACCGCCTCGCTCACCGCTCTGCCGTCCGCGGTCTTCCCTTGCAGCTTCGCCATCGCGGCCTTCATAACGGCGCCCATTTCCTTCATCGATGTGGCGCCGGTTTCGGCTACGGCTTCAGCTACCGCGTCTTCGATCTCATTCGGCGAAGCCGCTTGCGGCAAATAAACTTCGATCACCGCGATCTCTGCGGCTTCTTTAGCGGCAAGCTCGTCGCGACCCGCGTTCGAATACTGCTCGATCGAATCGCGTCGCTGTTTGACCAGCGATTGCAGCGCTTTCTGCACCTCTTCATCGGTCAACTCGCCGCCCTTCTCAATTTGGCGATTCATCAGATTTGCCTTGACCATTCGAAGCGCTGAGACTTTGTCAGCTTCCTTTGCCTTCATCGCGATGGTGAGGTCGGCGGCGATTTTTTCCAAAAGGTTCATGTTTTAGATACCGCCGGCTGTTTGGCAGCGGCTCTTCGTCCTCGTCGCCAGTAAACGAAAAGTACGATCGCCATTACGAATGCGGGGATCAGGCCAACCAATAAACCCTTTACAAAGATAAAGTTTGCCTGCACCGTATCGATGTCGTGACGGTGGTTCCATATTTCTACGATCTTGCCGTCACGAAAACGGAAAACGTTGATTATCGGGACCTGTTCGCGGCCGCCTAAAATCTTCATCCACCACACATCCGGTCTGAAATGCCATTGCCATCGTGTAGCAACAAGGTCACCCTCGGCGATCTGGTAGTCGATCGAGCCCGTCATCGTGCCGCGCTGCCAAAAGAATTCCGCGATCTTCTTTTGCTCCTCGGCATTCTCCATCGAATTCTTTCGGTCGCCAATATCATGTGCGATGTACGTCGGAGCAAAAAGCTCGTCCACGGCCGACATATTTCTCGAGAACCAAACTTGTTCATAAAATCGGCGCGCAAGAGCTTTGTTCTGTTCCTCGATCTCACCGGCACTTGCAGAACTCGGGATCAAAAACAAAGACAGAGTGAATATGGAAAGGAGGCATAGAGATCGCAGATCGCATCGTATGACGTTCATCGTAAGGCGATTCTAACATAGCCCTCCTGGTTAGTTTTCCTTACGGCTGTGCTAATCTGTCTGTTCTTTTGCTATGAAGCTACGCTGGCGGTTCGGCGTTCTAGCCGGGATTTTCCTTGCGATATTTTGTCTCTACCCGCAGTTCAAGATGTTCTATCTGCGCGGCGCGGAGTGGAACGGCCATTATGCGTACAATGACATCGACGAGGTCGCTTACGCCTCGTACGTTCGTGCGCTGATCGACGGCCGGCCGCGGAAAAACGATCCGTATACCGGTCGTGACGAATCGACTAAAACGCCGCAGCCCGAATCCTTATTTTCGATCCAATTTGCTGCTCCATACAGTATCGCGATCCCGGCACGTATCTTCGGGATCAGCGCACCGTGGGCGATCACGATCGCAGGCGCGCTGGCAGGATTCGCTTCCGCTTTCGCTGCATTCTGGTTCCTTGGAAGGCTGACAGGCGACGACTGGTTCGCGATGGCCGGGTCGCTCGCTGTCTTTTGCTTTGGGACCCTAGCCGCCGGCGAGGGCGCTGTTTTAGAGATATTTTTCGACGGCTTTTCTTATCCGTATTTTCCGGGATTTCGCAGATATATTCCCGCGCTGGGAATAATGGCGTTTTTTGTATTTGTTGGCGCGGTTTGGAAAGTATTTGGAAACGACGAACGAAAGAACCTACCTGCTGACGCAGGCGGTTCCACCCGATTCCGTGAGCCCGTCTGGATAACAATTTCCATTCTCGCATTCGCATATTGCGTTTACTCGTACTTCTACATTTGGACGACGGCCGTGGCATTTCTCGTTTGCATTCTCCTGGTTTGGCTGTTCGAACGCCCAGTTGCATGGAAAAAAGATATCAAGAATCTTGCGATCGTCGGTGCCGGATGTTTGTTATCGCTGATCCCTTACGCGTATCTGCTCTCGCAACGCGCCGACACAATGGACCACGTGCAGTTGCTTGTCCACACGCGCACACCGGACCTCTTCCGCTTTCCGGAGTATGTCAGCTTCGCGGTATTGACACTGCTGATCGGCGGGCTTGCTTCGAAATTGATCGACCTGAAAGATCGTTCGACGATGTTCGTGTTTTCGCTTGCTCTGGTCGCATTTGTGATCTTCAATCAGCAGATCTTTACGGGCCGCTCCCTGCAGCCGATCCACTATCAGGTTTTCATTGGGAACTACGTGGCTGCTTTGGCTATGTTTGGCGCGATCGGCTTACTTGCTAAGAAACGACTTGCAGACCGAAAACTCGTCGGCAGGGTCGCTTGCGCGGCACTCGCCGCAACGGCGATTATCTGGGGATTTGTCGAATGCCATTACACGGTGCGGGTTCTCGACGAAGCTAATATCGAACGCGACACTGCGCTTCCAGTCGCGGACCGCCTGAGCGAATTCGCTAAGAACGATCCCGACCCGCATCGCACGACGGTGCTCTCCTTCGACGGAATATTCGCCGACGATATGCCGACTGTGGCGCCGCAGAACATCCTTTGGGCGCGGCATCAGCACGTATTCGCGGGGCTCAGCTGGGAAGAAAGCAAGGAGCGATATTTTCAGCAGCTTTACTATCAGGGTATCGACGAAAAGGGGCTGGATTATTTGTTGAAGAATGATTTCGTTTCGCAGATCGCACTCTTTGGCTGGGGACGTCACACGGACCGTTTGAGCGTTGAAGCGAGGCCTCTCACCTTCGGGGAGATCGCAGTAGAGGTTTCAAAGTATAAAGCGTACAGGGAATCGTTCGACCGATTGCGAGCTTCGAGCCCGACGATCTCGTTCGTCGTGGTCCCGAACGACAATTACTTCGATCTTTCGAATGTGGAGCGGTGGTACGAACTCGACGGCGGGGAAGTGATCGGCCGGCACACGCTCTATCGAGTAAAACTGAAATAATCGAAAAAAAACCGCTAAAAAAGACACGAGTCTTGACGAAAAACGGCCGTTTTTCGCAAAATTCTGAACCGTTTTTCGCCGCGTTTGCGGAGGGTTTTTCCGCATCGTCTATATCTCAAATACCTGACGGGATCGGCAGTATTTGAAAGCAGTACGGGCGAAACCGGCATGAAAAAATGGTAAGAGCTGCAGCGAGATCGAGCCGGCTTTGCTGAACTGTTCGGCTGCCCTTGTCGAGCTTTCGATCTCATATCGGACCCACAGGGATCTCG
>JAICPV010000046.1 GCA_025929655.1 Pyrinomonadaceae bacterium | reverse complement strand
TTCAAAAGGTGATAACTGAAAAAGTGATCACTGAACTTGCCGCATCATTTTCACTTTTCCAACATTTTCACTTTTTCCCTTTATTGCGTCGCCAGAACACAAATCCCATCGCGCCCATACCCAGCAACGTCACGATCGCCCCGGTTCGCATCGCGTTCAGGACGGCGAAACCGTACTTCCCGGTAGAAGGGTCGTAGTGATAGCAATAGAGCAAGAGCTTATCGGCGACGCTGCCGATCTTTTTATCGGCCGCCTCGATAAGGCCGAGCTTTACGTCTTTCGGCGAGTAATCGATACCGTAAAAATAGTGGGAAAGCCGTCCTTCGGGGGTGACGATCATCACACCGCTCGCGTGTGCGAACTGGTTGGATTTCTCGTCCCATTCGTATCTGAACCCGACAGCCTTCGTCACCGCGTCTATCGCCGCCTGGTCGCCCGTCAGAAAATGCCAGCCGCTGTCGGTGCCCTTTCGGCCAAAACGCTCGATATAAGATTGACGCTTGTTCGCGGCGAGCCCGGGTTTCTCGTTCTCGCGTGCGTCGAAACTAATTGCGATCACGTCGTAATCCTTACCGGGATCGAGCGAGATCCCCTTCAACGATCCCGTCAACCCGTTCAGTACCTGGTTGCATAGCATCGGGCACTCGTAATAAACGAGCGCGAGGACCGCCGGCCGGCCGCTTTTTAGAAATTCGCCGAGTGCCACGTCTTTCCCGTTTTCGTTCCTGAATTTCACATCGATCGGCAGAGATTCGCCCAGCCGTTGCTCGATCCCGACCGTCTGGAGAGCGTCAGGAAGCCCGTTACTGACGCCGGCGGTCGGTTCGTAATACTTTGGGGAATACAGCGGCGAATTGTAATGCTCATTTTTCTGCGCAAACGCGCCGGCCGCGGCTCCGAACAGCATAGTCGCCAAAATCAAACGTTTTACTGAAATAAACTTCACAATTTACCGCCTTGTCATGCTCGCTTTCCTTCCGGAGCTTGCGTCGGAAACATATTTTCTCGATTCGACGGAAAACTTCTCAGCCTCGGGGCCGCTTTTCGCTTTCAGGTGCTCCTCGAGCACCATGTTCTTTGCTTCATCGATCGGCATCCAGATCGTTTGCCCGGTCGCGGGATCTTTTTTTCCGTGCTCGATGATGTCGTTCCATTGGCGCTGGAGCTCACGGTATTCCGCTTGCGGGGCTTGCAATTCCATATTCACACGCCCGCCTTCGGAATCGACGCCGAAACCCGGCGCCAGCTGCAGGCGCGGTTCCGGCGGCAGCCTTTCGCGGTCGGACATGATCATCGGATTTCGGTTTGCCTGCCACTCCTGCTGCTTGTTGTCCTCGAGAACGCGACTCAGGAGCCGCATCAGCGCAAAGGTCACAACGATCAGCATCAAAAGGCCGATCCCGAATTTCACGATCCCGCCGAAGCCGATAACGTTTTGCTCGTACGGTTTACTCAGATCCGGAACAGTCGATTCGTGTTTCTTAGCCATCGCGTTGTTCAATGCCCTTTGCCGTGATGAACCGCACGGTCGTAGAACGGATCCATTCCGGGCACCAGCGGCCTGGACCGCAGCTGTCCGAAGAAATACCAAAGCCATATACCGCCGATCGCTATCGGTGCAACGAAATCGAGCCAGCTCACGATGAACGCCGCTTGCGGCCCGCCGTATGTGTTGATCCTCGGCGTCGGGCCGATGAGGAAAAACATATCGAAGAACCTCATCAACAGGATAAATACCGCGAGCAATGCAAGCAATTTCGGGCGGCGTTTGAAATCCTGCTGCAGCAGAATGAGAAACGGAACGGCGAAGTGGAAAAGTATCAACACGACGCCTATCCAAAACCATCCACTCTCCATCCGCGTCAGGTACCAGCCGGTTTCCTCGGGGATGTTGCCCGACCATATGATCAGCCATTGCGAAAGGTTGAAATACGCCCACACCATCACCATCGCGAGCATCAATTTCCCGATATCGTGGAAATGGCGTTTCCCGACGATGTCGTCCATAGGCCGCTTGTCCGAAAGGTAAGCGAGGATCATGGCGCCGAAGCTAAGCGTCGCAAGCGCCCAGCCGATCACGAAAAGCAGCCCCCAGATCGTGGAGAAAAAGTGCGGGTCGAGCGTGAGCACCCAGTCAACCGAAGCAAAGGTGACGATCAACGCATATACGACCATTGCCGGGCCCGAAAATCGCGACATGCGCGCGAGAAGCGACGCGGCGTCCTCGTAATTTTCAGTACGGTCCTGGCGCGCCGACCAATCGTTCAGCAAATAAGCCATTATGCCGAAGATCGCAAAATATATGATCGAACGAGCGACCCACGACCAGGGCAGCAAATAGATCCCGCGTGCCTCGATGGCGTGATCGGTCGGCGGCAGATGGGTCCATTCGTAAACTGTATGGGTCAGGACGCCGACTGCCAACGGTACGAAGAGCAGAACGACCAACGGAAGGGTTCTGGAACACGCCTCGAAAATGCGCCGGAGGACAACGCCCCATGCCCCGCCGGTCATGTATTGAAGCATCAGCAGGCCGATGCCGCCGATACAGAGCCCGGCCCAAAACACGAAACCCATTAGCCAGCTTCTAAGTGCCTGCTCTGGATCGAAGTAAAGGCCGACAAGCCAAATGATCAGCGCGACCCCGCCCAAACCGAGCAGCGGAAGCCGAAGCCCGTCGACTTCTGCCGGTGCGCTAAATCTCCCGCGGTCGAACATCAATGTCCACCCCCGGGGCTTGTTTGTGTTTGCGGCGCCGGCTGCGCGGTGTTTGTGTTCATCCTCAGGATTTGATCCGGATTCTGGCTGGCCTGAAGCGCACGGATATACGCTGCAACGGCCCAGCGGTCGGCCGCCGAAAGCTTGTCAGCATAAGGGTTCATCTTCCCCCAGCCGTTCGTCATCACGTCAAAGAAATGTCCCACGGGCGCGTTCCGCAAACGGTCGTCATGATATGTCGGCGGCGGCGAGAAACCTCGGCGAACGATCATGCCGTCACCGTTGCCGGTCGGGCCGTGGCAAACGATGCAGTAAATGTTATAGCGGTTCTGTCCACGGTCGATCAGTTCTTTTGTCACGGGCAGCGGAAACTCGTCGATGGCGTTCGGGAAAGAGGTCACGATGGTGTTGCCCTGCTCATTGGTCGTCGATTCCACCTGCGCGTTCGGATTCGGATTATCGATCTTGCCGGTGAAGAAAGCCTTGTTTTCCTTCAATTGACCACGTGCGACAGTACCTTCGGGAATGTCGCGCGACGCTCGGTTGTCGGAAAAGAACTCGCTTTTCTTGTATGCCTTGTACCGAGGCTGGTCCTGCATATCGAAACGAACACCACAGCCCGAAAGCAATAAGCAGCAAGCGATAAGCACGACACCGGCAACCTTGAACTTGGAACTTTGAACTTGGAACTTACTCGGGGACATCGAACACCTCCTGGGCGTCGAGCCCTTCGAGCATCGCCCGCGTTTCGTCATAGCTGTATTTCGGATCCGAGGCTTCGACGAGCAGGAAGAATTTTTCACGTGTCGCCAGCGCGAATCTGGGCACATTGAATAAAGGATGATAGGGCCGTGGCAGCCCATTCAAAAACAACATCCCGAAAACAGCCGTGAAACCGGCCAAAAGGATCGTCAGCTCGTACGCCGGCGGAACGAAAGAAAGCCAGCTAAGATAGGGACGGCCGCCGATGTTCAACGGGTAATCGATATAATGCACAAAAACCTGAAGGCTTACACCGAGAAGCGTGCCCGTCAGCCCGCCAAAAAATATCAGTACCGGCAGGATGCTCCGCTTGATCCCAAGCGCCTCGTCGATCTCATGGATCGGAAACGGCGAAAAGGCATCGGTCCTTTTATATCCGGCCTCTCGAACGGAATTCGCCGCGTCGACCAGTTCGGTCGGCGTATCGAATTCCGCAAGCAAGCCGTAAAGATTCTCTTTCATACCAAATCTACTTATTCGGCGGATCGGTCCGGTCGTAAGTCTCCTCGATCGCCAGCACGCTTTCGTCAAAGTCCTGCGGGCGTCCGTGGACGTTAGCCTGCGGCAGCAGCGTACGCACCTCGAAGATCGAAATTATGGGCAGGAACCTCACGAACAAATAAATGAGCGTGAAGAAAAACCCGATCGTACCGATAAACATCGTCCAGTCGAACATCGTCGGGCTGTACATAGCCCACGACGACGGCAGGAAATCGCGGTTCAGGCTGGTGACGATGATCACGAAGCGCTCAAGCCACATTCCGACGCTAACGATCAACGAAATGATGAACAGCCAGAAAGGACTTTCGCGGAAACGTTTGAACCACAGGAGCTGTATGGATGCGCCGTTGCATAATAGGAGCAGCCAGTACATATACCAGTATGGGCCCGATATAGCGCGGTTGTAGATCATGAATTGCTCATACTGCGAAGCACTGTACCAACCGAAGAACGCCTCCATAGCGTAGCCGTAGACCACGATCAACCCGGTCGCGAGCATCACCTTCCCCATGTAAATGAGGTGCGTGTCGGTGATGAAGTCCTTCATCCCGTACCAGACTCGCAGCGGAATGCAGAGGATAAGGACCATCGCAAATCCGGCAAAGATCGCTCCCGCAACGAAATAAGGCGGAAAGATGGTCGCGTGCCAGCCGGGAAGCTGCGAAACCGCGAAGTCGAACGACACGATCGAGTGAACGGAAAGCACAAGCGGCGTCGAGATGCCCGCCAGTATCAGGTAAGCGATCTCATATCTATGCCAGTGCCGGGCCGAACCTCGCCAGCCCCACGAGAAGATCCCGTAAAGAAACTTGAAGTATTTATTTTTCGCCCGGTCGCGCAGCGTCGCGAGATCAGGTATCAGTCCGACATACCAAAAAAGGAGCGAGATCGTCGCATACGTCGAGACCGCGAAAACGTCCCAGATGAGCGGCGAGCGGAACTGCGGCCAAATGCCCATCGTGTTCGGATACGGGAAAAGCCAATACGCGGCAAGCCACGGACGGCCGGTGTGCAGCAGCGGGAACATCGCGGCGCAGGCTACCGCAAACAGCGTCATCGCTTCGGCGAAGCGGTTGATCGAGGTGCGCCACTTTTGATTGAGAAGCAAAAGGATCGCCGAGATCAGGGTTCCGGCGTGGCCGATGCCGATCCACCAAACGAAATTGATAATGTCGAACGCCCAGCCGACCGGCTGATTGTTCCCCCAAATTCCGATGCCTCGCGCGAGCAGGGTCGTCACGGTCATCATCAAAAGCTGCGCGACGATGAACGCTATGCCGAATCCGATGAACCAGTGGAACGGCGTTCTTTTTTTCAGCGTTACGTCGCCGATCTTGTCGGAAACGGTACCGAAATCATGGTCGCCCTCGACCATCGGCGGCTGCATCGCAAGTTGGATCTCTTTCAGGTCTCGCATTCTATTGAGGCAATTCCAATTCCCTTTTTATCTTCAGTGCGCTTCCGAGCCTTCCGGTTTGGGCTTCTCCCCGCCGCCTGTCGCCGATTCCCTGTGCCCCGGCGGTAGCGGCATCGCCTTATAATCCGGCATTTCTTTATTCTGGTTCTTAAAGCCTGCCAGGTATGTCGTTCGGGGCTGCGTGTTCAGCTCGTTCAAAAGCTTATAATCGCGATGCTCCTTTTTCGCCTTCGAGACGGCGCTGTTCGGATCGTTCAGATCGCCAAAGGTGAAGGCGTTCGTCGGGCAGGCAGCCTGGCAGGCTGTTACGATCTCACCGTCCTCAATGACGCGGCCGTCCTTTTCCGCTTCGATCCTGGCGGCGGAGATCCGCTGAGTGCAATAAGTGCATTTCTCCATCACGCCGCGGCTGCGAATCGTGACGTCCGGGTTGCGCATAAGCTTATACTGCGGCGTATCCCAATCCTGATAAAGAAGGAAGTTGAACCGGCGTACTTTATAAGGGCAGTTGTTCGAACAATAGCGGGTACCGACACAGCGATTATAGACCATGTCGTTAAGGCCTTCAGCACTGTGCACTGTAGCAGTAACCGGGCAGACCACCTCGCACGGTGCTTGCTCGCATTGCATGCAGAGAACCGGCTGGAAGTGTGGGCCGTTGGGATTATTGACGTCCTCCCCGCCGTAATACGAATCGATCCGAAGCCACTGCATCTCGCGGTTGCGTTCGACCTGCTCCTTTCCTACAACCGGAATATTGTTTTCGGCCTGACACGCGATCACGCAGGCATTGCAGCCGACGCAGGCGTTCAGGTCGATCGTCATTCCCCATTTGTAATGCCGCGCATACTGCTCCTGGTACTGCTTCGCGGCGTCCTGGTACATTGTCTTCGGATACTCGTCCGGCTGATGCCATGCCTCGGGGGTCGCCTCGAAAACGTCGTGGTCGAACACGCGCAGAAGGTCGCGGCCCTCCATGTTGAAGTGGATCTGCGTCGTGGCGATGGTCGCCTTCTCGCCGGTCGCAGTAATGCTCCCGAACCCGTAATTCATCGCATCCGAACGCATAACGTCGTATGCGTTATAGCCGATACCGGTTCCAATTCGTCCGGCACGCGTTCGGCCGTAGCCCTGATAGATCGTTACGACATCGTCCGGCTGGCCGGGCTGGATCCAAACGGGCACTCCTTTTGAAATATTCGCGCCCTGGTAATTTACCGTAACCAAGTCCGCAGTCATGTTGGACCCGCGCGTGTTAATAAATGCGGTCCCGCGTTCGCCGCCTGAGATCTCTTCCGGGTCATTGCCGCGGTTCAAACCAAGTCGTGCCGCGGTGGCCGGGCTGATCAGTGCGACGTTTTCCCAGGTGACCTTGGTGAGCGGCTTGGGCAATTCCTGCAGCCAGCCGTTGTTCGCAAAGCGGCCGTCGTAAATGCTCGGATCCGGTAATATCGAGATCTCTATCGCGCCCGAGGAAGCCGGGACTTGCTGAGGCTGCAACAGAAATCCGGCGTTGGCGGTCATCGTCCGGGTCGGCGAAACAGAATTTGGAACGACGCCGTCATGTACGATCTTGCGCCAATTGTCCTCGAAGATCGCGGCGGCGGTCGGCGTTGCCGCGTTTGCTGCGGGCCTCGGCCCTTGCGTCGGTGCCGGCCGCGCCGTATCGGCAGCCGGGCGAGCGGTCTGAACAGGCGAAGCCGCTGGTCGCGCGCCGTGGTTTTCGGTATTTGCCGATTCCGACGAGGTCGTTTGCGGCGCGTTTGTCGGGGCCGCCACGGGCCCGGCCATGTTTATATTCTGCGACTGCCAAAACGCTTTTACGATGTCGATATCGCGCTGGTCGAAATTTTCCCGAAAGAAAAGCTGCACGAGCTCGTGCTCATTGTGTCCGGCGTATAAGGGCTGGATCAATGGCTGGACGATCGAGGCAGTTCCGTCAAAACCGCGGGCGTCGCTCCAGGATTCCAGGAAATGCTTTCCGTTGATGTGCCAGTGACAATGTTCCGCAGTCTCGTCGAAATGCAAACCCTGATGGATGCGGAGCGGAACTTTATCGAGACGTTCGCGGTTCAACCGGAGATCGGCTGGCGTGTTGTAGACCGGATTCCCGCCCATCATCACGAGCATCTTTACGCGGCCTGCGTCGACGTCTGCGACGAGTTCGCGAAGCCCTTCGATCTGCAAGCGCTCGGAGACCGATATCGGATCGGTATAGGTTACTGTCGTGCCGACATTGCCGAGAGCGCCGTTCATAGCGTGTGCAAGTGCATGGACGATCGGCGGCTGATTGTCACCTGCGACGACCAATGACCGGCCCCGATGTTCGAGGAGGTCCTTCGCCATCGCCGCGATCCATGCGCCGTTTTCCGTGTATGCAGAGGCGGCGCCGCCGACGCCTAAGGCAGCAGCTATCGCTTTCGCGATCTCGGGCATTTGGCTGGGCCTGACGGCCAGGCGATGATCCGCCTTCGCGCCCATGAGGCTTAAAGTTGTTTCGACGACGTACATACGGTTCATCTCGTGCCGCTGTTCGTTAGTACGCCGTCCGCTGATAGCGTCACCCATGTAACGCGGGTTGGTGCCAGAGAAAATGTCCGCGTCGAGCGACAAGATCCTTTCCGCATGATCGAAACGATAAACGCTGTGCACCGGAGAACCGAAAGCCATCCGCGCACCAGCCATCGCATTGTCGTTATTTACGGGCTCGTATTCGTACCAGCGGAAATTGGGAAGCTCTGCACGCAGCCGAGTGAACTGATCGATCAGTGTCGGCGATGTGACGGTAGGCGTCAAGAACCGAATTCCGGCGCCGCCATCTGCACGGTTTTCTTCGATCGCGGACCTAAGGACCATCGTGAAGTTTTGCCACGATTTCGGGGTTCCGCGAAATTGGACCTCCTGCGAGCGGTCGGGGTCGTACATGTCCAGCAATGCAGCCTGCGCGAAAACATGCGTCGCGCCGTTGCTTCCCGGATGATCGGGATTCCCTTCCAGCTTTACCGGCCGGCCTTCGTAAGATTTCGCGAGAAGCCCGGTGGCGTATCCGCCTATCGACATCGCCGTCGCGAAGAAAAGCGGAACGCCCGGCAGCGTATCCGGCGTCGTGCGGACATTAGGCACGATCTGCTCGGCCGGCTGGATAACGCAGCCGGAAAGGCCCGCGAAAGCCAGCGTCGCGCCCATCAATTTGACGAAATTTCGGCGGCTGAACGAAGTGTCCCAATCCTCGGAATGAACCGGATATTCGCGTTTGACGAATTCTTCGAATTCCGGCGAGTCGACGTATTCGTCGATGCTGCGCCAATAATCCTTGCCGCCTCCGGACAAGATCTTATCCCGCATCAATGCAAAATTCTGTTTGCTTTCCTGGCTGGGCATTTGTTAACCGATTCCTTTTCCTATCGATGGCATGTCGAACAGCTCGTAAGCAATTCCGTGCTGCGGATCTTGTGGTCCGCACGCAGCTTCGTGCGCTGCTCCGCGGTCAGGTCCGCATCCTGCCAATCCATGTTGTAAATCTCCGATTTCGGGCGAATGTATTTCTGCGGCTCGCGGTGGCAAGCGATGCACCATTCCATCTGCAGTGTGTTTTCCTGATAGACCGACGGCATATCGTCGATCTGACCGTGGCATGTCGAGCAGCCGACGCCCTTCGCGATATGAATGCTGTGATTGAAATACGCAAACTCCGGAAGGTCGTGAACGCGTTCCCACTCGATCGGTTTGTTGTCACGGAAGCTCGCGCGCACCGGCTCCAGATAAGGACTGTCCGCCCACAGCTGGCTGTGGCAGTTCATACAGGTTTCCGTCGAGGGCATTCCCGCGGACGCTGTCGTTTCTACCGTGGAATGGCAATAGCGGCAATCGATACCGTCGTCGCCTACGTGATGTTTGTGGCTGAATTGAACGGGCTGCTGTTTTTCGAGATATCGTCCCGTCAGGTACGAAGAACGAGCGACCTGTGTGTAAACGTAGAACGCGGTCCCCGCTAATACAACCGCCAGGATCATGCTGATCCGCGCAATGTTGTTCGCGCTCTTATGAAAGAATTGTGCCATTATTACGACTTATAAATCGCAGCCTTCGCGCCCGGCCGCTACCGGATCCGACTACACCTCTATCGATACGCGACCGCCGCAGAAGAGTGCAGTTCGAATAGAAGTATGAAATGAGAAATACTGCCGTAAAACTGTAATCAATCTTACTAAATCTTTCTTATTCCGCAAATTGCGGCAGATTTACTTGTTCGAATCTAATTTCTTTGATCTTTCGTGCTCGACCTGAACACAGCCGTCACCCTCGGCCGCGGATCGCGCTGACGGCCGTGTCAGTAGTCCGCACGTGTCAGTAGCCCGCACGTAAGTAAGGGCTCATGTATACTACCGCTCAACTCAGATGAACCGAGACTACATCGAATTTCAGGACCGCTCGATAGCATTAGGTTATCTGATCACTTTTCGGTGTTATGGGACGTGGCTTCACGGCGATGAGAGAGGCTCGGTCGACCGTCGTTATCACAATAGGTATGGATCGGCGATGATCAAACCGGATGTCGACAAAGAGGCCGTTAAAGCTCGACTGATGAAGCACGAACCGTATCTTTTAGGCGCCGAGCAAAGGAAAGTTGTTGAAAAGGCGATAATCGAGGTTTGCAGTGCCCGAAAGTACGGTTTGCACGGTCAAAACGTTCGTACGAATCACGTGCATGTGGTGGTCAATAACACCGGCAAAC
>JAICPV010000367.1 GCA_025929655.1 Pyrinomonadaceae bacterium | reverse complement strand
TTCGACCGCGCAAGTATTCGCCGCACGTCGAGAATTCTGAATCTGACAACCGAAGCGAGCTACAGATTCGAGCGCGGGGTAGATATAAACAATCTTCAGAATGCTTCGGACCGGGCGGCGAAACTAATCGTCGAATTGGGCGGCGGCGAGTTAGGCGAATTCGTAGACGTTTATCCGAAGTCGCGACCGGTCATCACAGTCGAATCGCAAGACATATCGTACGCTACGCAACGTCTAACCGGTCTCGAAGTATCCGAAGCCGAGTGCATTAGGATTCTGACCGCTCTTGGCATCGAAACCGACGACGAATCCAAGATCCAAAATCCACAATCCAAAATCTTTGTTGCTCCCTCGTGGCGGCACGACATCGCGATCGAAGAGGACCTGGTTGAAGAAGTCGCGCGGCACGCCGGATACGAGAACATCAAGGACGAGCTTCCGCCCGCCTACCATGCGGGCGAATACCAGCAGAACGAGCCAACCGAGCGAAAGATACGGCTTTCGCTTGCCGATCAGGGTTTCGACGAAGCTATGGGATACAGCTTCATCGATGAGAAACACGACGATGTTTATGAGCTCGTTCCGGGTCTGCTCGATACACGGGTCGAAAACAAATTCATCGAGCTGCGGGACTCGGTTATCGAGGGCGCAGTACGCTTGCGCCCTACGCAGCTTCCGGGCCTCGTCGAATCTGCCAGGCTGAATTTCAATCAGCAAAACCGGAGCATCAAGCTTTTCGAGATCGGCCGCGTGTTTGCAGCCCATTTGAGCGAAGACGGCCTACCGACCGAGCGAGAGCTTTTGTCGCTGCTTGTTACAGGCAATGAATTGTTCCAGGGCCGCGGAATGCCGGGTCGGGAACTTGATTTTTACGACACAAAAGGGGCAGTTGAGTCCGCCCTCGAACGTGCCGGATTTGCTGATCCGCAATTCGAAGCGGCTGAAGTGAAACATCTTCGGCCCGGCCAAGCCGCGGCCGTCATTGTAGACGGCAAACCGATCGGCAGCGTCGGCCGGTTGAATGAGGAAATCGCCGCGTATTACAAGTTTAGACAACCAGTCTATGTTGCGGAGATCGATCTTCAGTCCGTACTCGAGGCGCCGAGGCGTCCGCCTTCTTATGCGCCTTTACCGCGGTTTCCTGCGGTCGTACGCGACGTTTCGTTTGCGGTAAGTAGGGATATAACATTCGCCGCGATTCGAGATGCAGTTTTGGACCAGGGCGTCGAGACGCTGCGTAAAGTTGAATTCGTCGACGTTTACGAAGGCAAGGGCCTCGCCGCGGACGAGCGTTCGATCACGATCCGGCTTGTTTACCGCAGCGACGAGCGCACGCTGATAGAGGACGAGGTTGAGCAGATACATAGGCAAATTTTGCGGACGGTTGAAGAAAAGTTGAAGATCAGGCAAAGATTTTGATGATTTTCCGCGCGTTTGCTTGATGTTTTTTTGAAACGGAATCATAATCGGATTCTTAGCAATCATACCCATCCAATTGGAGCGACCTTTGATGAACGGCATGACCGGAATGGAGAAGTTTTCTCATCTCGAGGACAAGATCTATCTCACGATCGAATTTGCGAAGAAAATGCGCGAGGAGCACGAGCATATGGAAAAGGAAGTTTCCGCTCTCCGCCGGATGGTCCACGATCTCGAGCAGGAAAAGACGCGTCTCGCCGGCCGCATCGAATCGCTTCTCTCGGAGCGCGATGCGATCCAGTTAAAGGTCGAGGCAATGCTCGACGCGATGACGATCATCGATACGGAAGTGGCCGAGGCTGTCGGGAGGTGATCCGGATGATCGACGGCGAACAAAAATCCGGAAACGGCGAGCAGTTGGTTCAGGTCGAGATCTACAACCAAACCTACAGCATCCGGTCGGACGGCGACAACGATTATATCCACGGCCTCGCAGAGTACGTGGACCGAAAAATGCGCGAGATCGCTTCCGGAACTATGACCGTCGATTCGCTTAAGGTCGCGATCCTCGCTTCACTTCACATCGCAGATGAGCTCCACCGAACGAATTCGAACCACGCAAGTTTCGATAAACAGCTCGCATCGCGGAGCGCGGAATGCACCGAAATGCTCGACCGCGTGATCAAACATCGCGACGTTGCACCGCAGGAATTGGAAGTTGAATGATCGGAAACGAAGGAACTAAATTCGCCGGTGCGGCGCGGGCCGCTTTTTTTGCGCAAGCGCTCGCAGGCGATGTGCTATATTGATTTCAGGCGAGAGATTTTTACTGCCGGGTTCGTCACCGAACGCAACAAAAATTGAGCCAACACTTGAATTGAGGGAGGCCAACGCCGGTTCCGGAGCGGTCTTTACATGTTGAAGACACGCCGAGTGTTCCGGCTCTGATGTTCCCTAGCTGGAACAGAAGGCCGCCCACCTGGTCAAACAGGTTCAATTCAAGCGTTCGAACGGCCACGGCGGTTCTCTTTCGCTTCAACTCATAGCCTAAGGCAAAGCATCTTTCGTTTCGTCGTCTTTGATCAAGGAGGTTCCCAAATGGCACAGATCGAAGGCAATCCGACTTACATTCCGGCCTCGGAATTCAAACCCAAAATTGAGAGGTGTTTAAGCCTCTTGTCCAAGAAAGCGGGGCAATACAGCACCTGGTTCAATTCGTACAATCTGAAGATCCGCGCGGCAGCGAAAAGCGGCGCAAATTTCGCCGATGATGCCATCGATATTGGCCGGGCAACGTTTGACTCGTCGGATACCTGGCTCGCGAGCGTGATCATTCACGAATCGATTCATTTTTGGCAGTATCGCTCAGGTAAATACAAGGCCGGCACGCCCGCTGAACTGGAAGCAAATAGATACCAGCTAGGGGTCTTACAATTGGTTGATGCACCGGCGTCCGAGATCGCGCACATGCAAGGCCAGACCGGCGGCCACGCTGACCTCAATGGTGACGGCGTTTACGACGAAAAAGATTACGCGAAACGCGATTATTAAAGCGACGGCCCGTTAGATTCTTCGTTTTCAAGTTCGGCTCTGATCTCTTCTGCCATCTTCGCCTGCTCGAGCGCGATCGGCAGGTCCGCCGTTCTTGCCGAAAGTTTTTTCAGCGCGAGCTCCGAATCAGCTAGTCCTCCGCCGCGCATTGACGCAGCTTCGATCATTTGGAGACGCGTTTCCGCTTCGATCAGCATTTCTTTTGCTTCGTTGTTTATCGTAGCAAGCTTCTCGATATCGTTTTGAATTTGCTCCTGAAATTCCGGCTTGCGCTGCGGGTTCAACAGCTTTAGCTTTGCTTGCCGCCGCT
>JAICPV010000511.1 GCA_025929655.1 Pyrinomonadaceae bacterium | reverse complement strand
TTGTTTCGAACGACGGAATGGCCGGCGGAGTTATCCAGGCGTTAGAGGCTCGCGGGCTGTCGGGAAAAGTGATCGTTACCGGCCAGGACGCACAGATCGATGCGCTCCAGAATATTGCTGAAGGCAGACAGTCTATGACCGTGTACAAAGCCATTGTGCCGCTCGCGAATGGTGCGGTGGATGCGGCGGTAAAGCTTGCGAAGAAAGAGCCGCTACAAACTGCACCGTTTCGAAATGACGCTAATAATTCCGAAGTTCCCTCGATCCTGCTCGAAGTTGTTTCTGTGGACAAGAGCAACCTTATCGATACTGTGATCAAAGACGGCTATGCAAAATTCGAGGACGTTTACCGCAACGTTCCCGAAGCCGAACGTCCGAGGCGTTCCAACTGATCGTGTTCCGGACAAAACTCGTAGCATAAAGCAATGCCGCTAAGCGTAATAGGCGTGGATCTCGGCGGCACAAATATCCGTGCCGCGATGGTGGACGAGGACGGAGCTGTTCGTGCTCGGTCGAGCTCACCCACGCCGAACCGAGGCTCGGTGTATGAGCTAACCAATGCTGTTCGCGAACTAATAAGTAACATAGACAAATCCGGTGAGCCGGCAGCGATCGGCCTTGCACTCGCGGCCGTCACGGATCCTTTCCGAAATCGGATCTCGGAATCTCCGAATCTTCCGCAGCTCGATGGTTACGACCTCCCTTTCGAGCTCGGGAGAAAGACAGGCCTGCCGGTCTATCTCGAAAATGACGCTACGGCGGCGGCGGTAGGCGAACATTGGCTCGGCGCCGGACAAGGTTTCGAAAATATGATCTGCGTCACAATGGGAACGGGCATCGGCGGCGGTTTGATCCTCAATGGAAGGGCTTATTACGGGGCTGAGGGAAGCGCGGGCGAGATCGGACATATTTGCATGGATGAAAACGGTCCCCCGTGTGGATGCGGCAGCAATGGATGCCTGGAACAGTATTCATCCGGCACGGCAATTGTCAGGATCGCGAAGGAGGCGATAGAACGGTTCCCGGCATCACCGCTGCATTCACGTTTCGAGTTCACTGCGGAAGATGTTTATTCTGCCGCACTTGACGGGGATAAGGCTTCGGTACAAGCTTTCGAGGAAACCGGCCGCCGTCTTGGCACGGCACTAGCCGCCCTGGTCAATGTTTTGAATCCGGATGGGATAGTGATTGCCGGAGGCGTCGCGAATTCTTGGGACCTTTTTATCGATTCGACCAAGCTGGAGCTTCAAAAAAGGGCGTTTCAACAACCGGCTGAACGTGTTAAGATTGTCCGCGGAACGCTCGGGGACGACGCGGGGGTGCTCGGCGCCGCGAAACGGGCGTTTTCAGGCAAGGGTTTTTCGTAATCTCACAAGATCTGAAATCTCGGTATATGGACGTATATCACAAGGTCCTTTCTCGGATCCATGAAGAATCCGGCGGGAAAGAAACTGTAAGGATCGATATGGGAGAGCTCCTCAAACAAGAGGGATTCTATTCCAACATCGAGCAGATCAGCAGCCACATGATCAAAGAGGGCTGGATCACGCAATCGGACCGAAAGGACCATGTCCAGATCACCCACTGGGGCGTTGCTGAGGCAAAAAAAGCTGCCAGAGGCGGAACCGACACCTCTCGCGAATTGGAGAAAGATTCCCGGTCGCTGGTCTCGGCCGCGAAGGAAGTGGTTGTGATGTGTGAAGAATTCGAAGGCGCTCCGGCGAAGAAAAAGCTTACGAATATCGAGAAGCGCATCGCGGACCTGAGCGGCATCATTGAGCGGTTGGGCACGAATATTTCCTGATTTGTTTGCGTTGCCGCCCGAAAGGCGATACAATATCAACTTGAAGCGATACGCAGTGCGTAAAGTGGGCCTGGTGCCCACTTTTTATTTTGTTTGGTAAATCGATGGATCTTGAGGTCGTCAGAGCCCGCGTTCGGGAAATTGCGAAAGAGGTTGCGGAAAATGGTGGGTTCGAATTCGTTCGCTCGGAGATCGCGGGGACTAAAAGAAGCCCTTTGGTCCGGGTTTTTATCGACAAAGCGGATGGCCTGACCGTAGAGCACTGCGCCGATGTATCCCGCGAGATCGACGCGAGAATGGAAGCAGAAGATCTGATCCCGTCGAAATACGTCCTGGAGGTTTCTTCACCCGGGCTCGAACGGGATCTCCTGACGATCGAT